>WJJA01000233.1 GCA_014729955.1 bacterium | reverse complement strand
GTTCTATGCGTACGATATCTCCATCAACAGCCTGACCCTGCTGGGGATCGCCCTGGCGGTGGGGATGCTTTTGAACTCGAGTATCGTCGTGCTGGAAAACATTTTCCGGCATCTCGCACTGAAACGTCCCATCGATACTGCGGTCAAAAGCGGCACCGCCGAAGTCTGGCGTCCGCTGTTCGCCTCGACATTCACCACGGTGACCGTGTTCGTACCGTTTCTGTTCTCGTCAGACTTTCTGATCCAGACCATCGGCCGCCATGTGGGCATTTCCATCATCTCCACACTGGTCATTTCGCTGGTGGTGGCGCTGTTTTTAGTGCCGATGATCGCCCATACGATGATCACCCGGTTCAAACCCGGCCATGCCTCGCTGTTTGCACGGGTATCGCACCGGAACCGGCTATACCAGATGTATGCCGTACTGCTCAAATCGGCGCTCCGGTTCCCGGCCCGGACCATTGTCGGCGCGATTGTGGCATTCTTTGTCACCCTGTTCCTCTGCCTCATACTGAGCACCGAAGTGCCCACCCAGGAGGAAACCGACCAGATTCAGGTGTATATCACCATGCCCAGCGGTTCGACCCTCGAGGCGACCGATGCGGCGGTGGCAGACATCGAGGAATGGCTGGCCGATATCGAGGAAATCGAAGAGGTTTCCTGCACCATCTACGAGGAAGAAGCGAACCTGACCCTCCAACTGTATGAGGATTTTGAGGAGATGGCCGACCGGTCCTACGACGAAATCTCCGATCAGGTCGAGGACATGCTCGATCAGTTCCGTGTCGGCGATGCGAGCCTTTCCGAGCCGATGTCGAGCGCACGGTTCGGCAGCGGCCCCGGACGAAACACCGCCGGCCAGTTCATGCGGATGTTCGGTATCGGATCGGCCAGCGAGACCATCACGTTCAAGGGCAACGATTTCGACACACTGGTGCGTGTCGCCAATGCGGTCAAATTCCAGATCGATCAGCTCGAATCGCTGAACAACGAGTCACGGCTGAGTATCCCCGGCGAAACACCGGAACTCAGGCTGCTGCTCGACAACCGGCTCCTCACCCTGTACAATATCTCGCCGAACTCCATTGCGAGCGAGATGTCATCGACCCAGGGCGAGGTTACCGCATCCGCCACATTCAAACAGGGCACGGACGAATACGACATTGTCATCCGCTCCAGCGACTACGACGAGGAAGACGATGAGATGACCACCGAGGAACTCCGTGAGATCGCCATTCCGGATCAGTCGGGCGCGCCGCACGCCATAGAGAATCTGGTGGATTTCCGGTACGCATCGAGTAAATCGAGCATCACCCGGGTCAATCAGGAACAGGAAGTCGACCTGACCTACAGTTTCTCGTCAGACATCACCGACTCGAAAACGTACCTCGAGTATGCGCGCGAGGAGGTGGACAATCTGGTTGCTTCGCTGTCCATCCCCACCGGTGTGGCGGTCGAGGTGATACATGACGAGAACGACCTGAGCGAGTTCTACTACCTGATCGCCGCGGCGTTCATCCTGATCTTCATGATCCTTGCCTCGGTGTTCGAATCGATCACCGCACCGGTCGTGATGATGTTCACCATCCCGCTCGCGGGTATCGGCGCATTCTGGGCGCTTATTGTCACCGGCAACTCGATCTACAACGCCAATTCGCTCATCGGGATGCTGATCCTGGTCGGTATCGTGGTCAATAACGGTATCATGCTGATCGACTACGCACGTATCCTCCAGAGTCAGGGATTCAGCCGTGCCCGGGCGCTCATGGCCTCGGGGCAGGCGCGTGTCCGGCCGATTCTGATCACCGCGATCACCACCATTGTCGCCATGTTCCCGCTTGCCATGGGCAACAGCGGCAATATCGGGCAGATCGGCGCACCGTTCGCCATCACCGTCATCGGCGGTCTGGCATTGAGCGCACTGTTCACCCTGATTTTCATCCCGACTGTCTACACGGCGCTGGAAACCTCGCTGGAGTGGCTGCGGGGGCTGTCACGGCGTGTGCAGATCGCTCAGGCGGCCGCGTTCCTGTTCGGCCTGTACCTCATCTATCTGTATGTGGATGATGTGATCTGGCAGATCGCGGATGTGATCGGACTGCTGTTCATCGTTCCGGGCGGCGCGTACTTCCTGCTGGTCACCCTCCGTCAGGCGCGTTCCGACATTGTCAAACCGGGCGAGCCGCTGAAAATCAGAATCCGCCGTCTGGTCAAGGTATACGACGATTACAGCCGGTTCACCCGCGAATGGCGGAAAGGCGAACGTCTCCAGCGGCTGGTGATCGGCAAAACGCACAAGACACCCCGCGAGCTGTTCTCGCCCTACCGCTGGCAGATACCGCTGCTCGGCTTCCAGGTGTTCTTCATCTTCTTCTATCTGGAGTCGCCGTTCTGGCAGTTCATGCTGGCGCACCTGGTGTACTGGTTCCTCTTTACCATGATCAGGCCGGTGAAAACGGTGCTCAATGACCGTGCCGAGGCGCGGGGAGCAGGCGAAAGCAGACTCGCCGGTATCCTGCACAATGCAGTGTACTGGGGATTCCCGGCGCTGATGATTGTGGCGTTCCACTTTATCGGTTTCGAGTTTCTGACACTTATCTTTATCGCCGGATTCTGGGGACTGCCGCTTCTGGTGGCGAACACCTCGGACCGCCTGCACCACGGCAATGTCAACATCATGCGTTTGAAAGGCCGGTTTGCGGGTATCCGGGCGAAATGGTACCAGTTGGTGACCGCGATCCCGGTCATCGGCCGCAAGAAGAAACCGTTCAGCGCGCTGAACTCGGTCTCGCTCGAAATAGGCAACGGCATGTTCGGGCTGCTCGGCCCCAATGGCGCGGGCAAGTCCACCATCATGCGGACCATCTGCGGCGTGCAGGAACAGAGCATGGGCCGGATGTATGTCAATGACGCCGATGCCAACGAGGAACGCGAGGAGCTGCAGGGCCTGATCGGCTACCTGCCGCAGGAATTCGGCACCTACGAGAACATGACCGCGTACGAATTCCTCGATTATCTCGCCATCCTCAAGGGTATCACCGATACCGCGGAACGGCGTGAACGCATCGAGTACGTGCTCTCCAGCGTGCACCTCTGGGATGTGCGCGACCGCAAGATCGGATCGTACTCGGGCGGTATGAAACAGCGGATCGGCATCGCGCTGACCCTGCTGCACCTGCCGCGGATTCTGGTGGTCGACGAACCCACCGCCGGGCTGGACCCGCGCGAACGCATCCGGTTCAGGAACCTGCTGGTTGAACTGAGCCGCGAACGGATCGTGATTTTCTCGACACACATCATCGAGGACATCTCGAGCTCCTGTAACAACGTGGCCGTATTCAACCGCGGCACCCTGCGCTACCATGGCAACCCGAGTGCCATGACCGCCGCCGCGGAGGGCAAGGTCTGGCAGTTCCTGATGGACTTCTCCGATTTCGAGACGCGCCGTCATGAGCTGAAAATTGTTCACCATATTCAGGTGGGCGACCAGATCAGGGTACGCTGCCTCGCGGAACAGTCACCCGACCAGAGCGCGATTCAGGTCAAGCCGACCCTCGAGGACGCCTATCTCTGGCTCCTGGGGAGCAAGCCCGTACCGAACGCTGATACACCGGCACCACAAGGAGGCGCCGCATGACCACCCGGTATAAACTAACCAACACGGCCACGCTGGTCACAAGCCTGATCCGGTATAACCTGAAAGTCATTTTCGGCGGGAAATTCCCGTACTTCCTGCTCGCGGCGACCACCGTGTTCGTGCTGTTCGCCCTGCTGAATCTGGCGAGCACCCAGTCCCAGAGCATGTCGGCGTTCTACCTGATCCTCATGCCGGGCATTCTGCTGGTGTTCTACCCCGCCACCTTCGGCATCCAGAACGATGTGTCCAGCCGCATGATCGAGATCCTGTTCGGTATTCCCAACTACCGTTACAAGGTCTGGCTGTTCCGGCTGATGCTCATTTTCGCGGTGGTGTTCCTGATGCTGCTCGTCTATGCGCTCGTGTATGCGCTGGCGATGGGACGAACTCCGGTGCTGGCGCTTACCATGCACATCATGGCGCCGGTCATTTTCATCGGGAGTCTGGCGTTCTGTGTCTCGACCATCGCCCGGAGCGGCAACGGCACCGCCGTGGTGATGGTGATCATCAGTCTGGGATTCTGGCTCATGCAGGGACAGCTCGGCAATACCGCCTACAATCCCTTCCTGAACCCGTTCGTCACACCTGATGACATGAATGTGGCGGTCTGGGCTGATATCACGGTGAAAAGCCGGATATACCTTCTGGTCGGCTCGCTCATCGCGATCCTCTGGGGCCTGTTCAACCTTCAGAAACGCGAGCGTTTCCTGGGCTGATCCGATTCCTCTTGACAATACCGGCCTTTGCTATTATTCATGTAGTAAAGGCCGGTTTTTTTTGTCAGGGGGCAGTCATGGATCGGTATCCCCGCACACCGTATCGTCTGCCGCACAAACAGCTTCTCGATCTTGCCCGCCTCGAACATGAGAGCCGGCGATATCTCTATCTCGGTTTCGCAGTCGGTATCATCATTCATGCCATCGCCGGCCTGTTCATCGCCTATGACGGGATCAACCCGGCCCGACGGCAGACGGCTATCTCAGCACTTCCCGCCGAACTTATCGAAATCCCGCCGCGTGCGCCCAATCCGTACCGTGACTGGCGGCGGCGCACCATCCACCGGCCGTATACCCGCAAACCGGCCACTTCGCCGTCACTGCCCGGCCTCACACTGGCAGAGCCGCAGCGGTTGTCACCGGGACCGAACCGCATTGCCGCCATTGATCAGCGCATAACAAGCGCACTCATCGATGAGCAGATCACCGATGCCTATAC
>WJJA01000232.1 GCA_014729955.1 bacterium | reverse complement strand
TTTCAAATCACATTCTAATGCAAACCAGGTAGTAAGGGAATCGGAAACCCGGAAGAAAGGCGTAGGAATTTTCTGATATACTCTTCTGTGTTAGCCCGGATATTTCACGAGTTCAAACTGCGTCAGATGTGAGGCGCGAAGGATGAAGCTGTATTGCCATACCGCGAATCCTTCGCAACGAAGCAGATGACGTACTTGGGACCGCCCGAAGGGGGAAAAACAGATGAGTTTGACTTGGACACAAACTGTGCCGGAGAAAAACCGTTAAAACAGGACCCTAAATTATTGTTAATATAGATTTTTTTTGAGGGCGGTCTTTTCGCCATTCATGAAATATCCGGGCTAACTTCCCTCGGATCGGGGGCGAAGCAATTTCCGGCATCTTGCTCAAAGTCCTTGCATGGATCTACCTGGTACACCGTCGGCATCTTTTTGCTGGACGGCCGGAACTATCTATCCCGTCGAGCATGCACGCTGAACAACAAACGCACAGGAGTACCCTGTGCGATGGAACCACGGAAGGACAGCAGACAGCATTTATGGGACGCCGAGACAAGAAAACCGCCAAGCGCCGTCATACACGCCCATCGCGTAAAAAACGATCCGTCGACACTTCTCAGCCTCGTCCGCGAGCGCAGGCAATTGCATACGATAAAGCCGAAACTGCGGTGCTGGAAACGTTGCAGGAACGGCCGGGATCCGCCATGAGGGTCAAAGAGGTTGTCGACTCGGTCGATTCCGCTGCGGGCGATGAGCGAACCCTGCGCAAGGCGGTCGATTCGCTGCTTCGCAAGGGCGCGCTCGATCGTGTCAAAGGCAAGAAGGTACGCCTTTCTCACGACAACCCACTCCCCGTACGCGGTACGTTTTCCATGAGCAACCGAGGCGCCGGATTCATTCGTCCCGAGGGCGGCGGTGAGGACCTTTTTGTCGCGCCGCGGGATGTGTACGGCGCCCGGCCGGGGGATCGTGTCGAGGCGGTTGTGATCGAAGGCGCCTACGGGAGCCGTGACCTGGAACGCGCCCGAGTGGTGCGTGTACTCGAACGGGAAAACGCCCCGGTAGTGGGTCGTTTCATCCAGCATCCCGGCCGCGGCGGGGTGGTGATCCCGGACAACCCGAAACTGCCGGGCCCGGTGCAGGTGCCGGAGGCGGAACGAAACTCCGCTCGTGACGAAGACCGTGTCCAAGTCGAGATCGACCATTACGGCCGGTACGGCAAGGGTATCCGGGGACGTGTGCAGCAGGTGTTCGGCCGGGCGGACGATCCCCGTGCCCGTTTCAAAGCGCTGATCGTCGAATACAAGTTTCGCGAGAATTTCGCCGGTGATGCGTTGGACGAAGCGGAGCAGGCTTCAGGTGAGCTTCCCGACGGTGAACTGCGTAAGCGTTGGGATCTGCGTGACGACCTGATTGTGACGATCGATCCGGCGAGTGCGAAGGATTTTGATGATGCGATCAGCCTGGGTCGTTTGAAAGGGGGCGACTATGAGCTGGGTGTGCATATCGCCGATGTGTCGTGGTATGTGCGGCGCGGCGGTGCGCTTGACCGTGAAGCCCGTCAGCGGGGAACCTCGGTATACACCGCGCACGGCACCCTGCCGATGCTGCCGGAACGGTTGTCGTCGGACCTCTGCAGCCTCCGCGAAGGCGAGGACAAGCGCGCATTCAGTGTCTTCATGACCCTGTCGCCCTCCGGAGAGGTGAAAGGCTGGAAGCTCGGTCGCAGTGTGATTCGTTCGAAGAAGCGCTTCACGTACGAAGAGGCTCAGCATCGGATAGAAGACGCCCGGCACAAGTGGGGGGAGGATCTGCCCAAATGGCGAAGGAACAGCATGAATGTGTTCCTGGTACACCTGGATCGTCTCACAAAAAACATGCGTGCGCTTCGTTTCCAGAAGGGCGGGATCGACCTGGAAGTACCGGAATACGAGGTTGAGATCGATGAGAACGACGAAGCGGTCGGCATTCACGAACGAGAGGTGATGGAGTCCAACCATCTCGTGGAAGAGTGCATGCTGGCGGCGAACCGTAGTGTGACCGAATACGCCCGGCGCGCACGCGGATCGGGTGTAAAAGCCTTTGTCTTTCGTGTGCATGACCGTCCCGACCCTGAACGTCTGCAGGAACTGGAGGCATTTGCGCAGGCGATGGAACTGCCGTGGCCCTTCGGCAAAGACCTGGAACACATCGACGCGAAGCAAATCAATGAATGGCTTCACAGTCTGGAAGGCCACCCGCTTGCGGACATTACCCGCATTCACACGCTGCGTTCCATGGCGAAGGCGGCGTACGACGTTGAGAACATCGGCCACTACGGACTCGGTTTCAATAACTATACCCACTTCACCAGCCCGATCCGTCGCTATCCCGACCTGATGGTGCACCGCATCCTGCTCGCTCACCTGGAACATCGCGAAACGCACTCCTCGGACACCACGAAAGAGCTGCAGCGTTCCTGTCAGCTTTCGAGTGAGCGGGAACGTGCCGCCCAGGAGATGGAGCGTGCCTCGCTGAAAGCACGCCAGGCGGAATACTTCAGCAGGCATATCGGAGATGTCTTTGACGGTATGGTCACCGGGGTGATTCCGAAGGGTGTGTTTGTCGAGATCAAAGACACCGGCGCCCAGGGTCTGATCGAGGAAGGAGATATGGGTGCGGTGTTCTTCAACCGCAAGGTAAACGGGTTCGTCAGCATTGACGGCGATGAGATCTTCCGGCCGGGCAAACGGTTGCGCGTACGAGTGATTCGTGCCGATATGCACACCGGTCATCTTGACCTTGCGCCGGTGTAGGGAACCCTTTGCCCGGAACGCCGTTGTCCGGCTGACAGGAGGCCTGCCCCACTCTTTATTGGGATCGCTCGACAGTGGGATCGCCCGTCGAACAGCCTCCCCGGGGTCAGCGACTGCGCCTGAGGCGCACAGGGCCGGGCTGCTTCGCACGTCGACATCGGGCTGCCCTGCAGTCTTACACGCCTTTCTTCTCCCCCAGCGCGATCCATTCGTCGTAAACCTCTTCCAGCTTCTCTTCGATCACAGTGAGACGGTCTTGTTTGGCGGCTTCACGTTTGCTGTTGCCCTTGGCGCGCTCTTTTTCCATCTCGTCGGCGACCTTCTCCTTTTCGCCCTCGAGCCGCGCGATCTCTTCTTCCAACTGCGCGAAGCGTTCAGGATCCCATTTCACACGACGCTGTTTTTTGGCCTCTTTCTTCCGGCGTTTGGCTTCGGCGCGTTCGGCACTTTCACGCTCTTCGATCTCGTCACGCACCTGCTTGTAGCTCTCGAAGAAATCGGAGAAGTTGCCTTCGTAGGGGACGATTTTCGGGGGATCGATGTAGTATACCCGACTGACGATCTTGTCGAGGAAGTAGCGGTCGTGGCTGATCACGAAAATGGTGCCGGGAAATTCTTCCAGTGCATCTTCCACCGCTTCCCGGCTCTGGATATCGAGGTGGTTGGTGGGCTCGTCCAGCAGCAGAAAATTCACACCGCGTGCCATTAACGCTGCGAGCTGCAAGCGTGCTTTTTCACCGCCTGACAGAACCGCGACCTTCTTCTCCAGGTCGTCTCGTGTGAAGAGAAACTTGTGCAGCAGCGATTCGGCGCCGTTGCGCAGCAATCCGGACATGCGCATCATTTCATCGACGAGTTTCGCATCGCGATTGAGCGGCTCGCCCATCTGGGAGAAATAACCGATCCGCATCGCTTTGCCGACACGCAGGGTCTCATTTTCCCAGCGACCGTTTTGCACGATATCCTTGAAGAGGGTGGTTTTACCGGTACCGTTGGCGCCGATCAGGGCCGCCCGTTCGCTTTGCGAGAGACGGAACCCGACCTCGTCCAGGAGCGGGGGTTTGTCGTCGAACTGCACCGTGTAGTCCCGCACATCCAGCGCGATATCGCCCTTGGTCACAGCCGATTGGAAGTGGACCCCGATCCGACGCTTGTCTTCCCGCGGGATGTCGACCTCTTTCATCTTTTCGATGCGTGTTTCAAAGCGTTTCGCGGTGCGTGCGAGGCCGGGGTTGTCATACACGTTCGCCCAGCTTTTCAGCCGTTGAATCTGGAACTGCAGCCGTGCGATCTCCTTTTCCTGCCGTTTCTGCTGCGCCTCCGCCTTTTCGATGCGTACGAGCTTTTCCGCACGGTATGCTGAATAGTTGCCGGTATAAGCTTCGATCCGTGCCGCTTCCATCTCCCAGGTGACACGGCAGACACGGTCGAGCAGGTAGCGGTTATGGGACACGATGATGAACGCGCTTTCGGAACGTACCAGCACATTTTCAAGCCAGTCCAGTCCTTCGAAATCGAGGTGGTTGCCGGGCTCGTCCAGCAGCATCAGGTCGGGTTTCTGCACCAGCAGGCGAGCAAGGCCGATGATGTTGCGTTCGCCGCCGGAGAAGGTGGAGACATCGCGGTCCCAGTCGGCGCGCGGCACACGCAGTCCGTCGAGGATCGCATCGACACGGGTGTCAGCGCTCCAGCCGTCCCGCGCTTCGTACTCGTCCTGCAGATGAGCGTAACGGTCGAGCAGCGCCTGGTAGCCGTCGGAGGCCTGTTCGTCTTCGTCCGCCAGGCGTGTTTCGAGATCGCGCATTTCCTCTTCGACAGCATCCAGATGAGCAAGGCCTTCGCGTACTTCCTCACGCAGCGAGCGTCCGCGTTCGTAGAGAGGATCCTGGGCGAGGTAACCGATGCGCAGGCCGGGCGCACGGGCGACGTGGCCGCCGGACGGCGGTTCGGTGCCGGCGATCATCTTCAGCAGGGTGGTCTTGCCGATGCCGTTGCGACCGACCAGGCCGATGTGCTGCCCGGCGTTTACCTCCAGCGAAGTCGACCGCAGCACCACCTGCCCGCCGAAGTCTTTTTCCAGTCCGTTGATGCGTAATAGGCTCATGGCGCGTAATGTAAGGAACGGATTTGCCGGTTTCCCGATCCCGCACCGCGCTGAGAGGTCAACCCGATGGCCGAACCGGTGGGAGGAGCCGAGGACACTGCGTATCTTACCCCGAACGCGGTTCAACCCTGGTCTCTGACTCATGCGGATGATTGTTACGCTATTCATTGCAGTTGGTCTTTTCACTTCCACTGCTCATGCCGCTGTCGGCGGGGGAGGGGGGGAGGTCTCCGGCGACGCGACCGGCGAGGATATTGTCCTGCTGGTCGTCTATGTGCTTCTTGCGCTGCTGGTTTCCTTTCTCTGCTCGATTGCAGAAGCGGTTCTGCTGAGCGTAACGCCTTCGTATATCGAACGGCAGATGGAGGTTCGACCCGGACGCGGCCGTCTGCTGAAAAAACTGAAGCAGGAGAACGTGGACCGTTCACTGGCCGCGATCCTGACGTTGAACACGATTGCGCACACGGTCGGTGCGATCGGTGCCGGCGCGAAGGCGACCATCGTGTTCGGCAGCGCCTGGTTCGGTCTCTTCTCCGCCGTCATGACCCTGCTGATCCTGTTCCTGTCCGAGATTATTCCGAAGACGCTGGGCGCGGTGCACTGGACCAGGCTGACCGGAGTGGTGGCGCAGTTTGTCCGCCTGCTGATCCTGGTGCTCTACCCGCTGGTCTGGATTTCCGAACGGCTTACACGGCTGGTGTCGCACGGCGGCCATCCGAATGTTTTCAGTCGTGATGAATTCCTCGCCATGGCACGGATCGGGGAGCAGACCGGTCAGCTGCACGGCGATGAATCGCGTGTCATACGCAACCTGTTTCATTTTCGCCGCCTCAAGACCACCGACATCATGACGCCGCGGACGGTAATGGTTGCGCTGCCGGAATCGATCACGGTCGGTGACGCCGCCGGCCGTCTTGCGGAGATCCCCTTCTCAAGGCTGCCGGTGTTTGCAGAGGATATCGACCATATCACCGGGTTTGTGCTGAAGGACGATATCCTGTATGAAAAGGCGGAGGATCGTGCCGACACACTCTTATCCCAACTGCGCCGGCCGCTGCATATTGTGCCCGAATCGATCGCCCTGCCGACCCTGTTCGACAGTCTTCTCACTCAACGTCGTCATATTGCGCTGGTGGTGGACGAGCACGGCGGGACCAGCGGACTGGTCACCCTCGAAGATCTGATCGAAACCCTGACCGGTCGTGAGATCATGGACGAGACGGACGTGGTGATGGATATGCGCGATCTAGCGATGAAGCGCCGACGTCGCCGTTTGAGTCGCCTCGGCAAACGGGCTGACCGTGAACGATGAATCTGGATCGGCTGAGTTTTCCGTCTCACATTCACCGAACCGGCGAAGACAGGGAGTGGGCCGCCGGGTAGACACCGATCCAGTGAAACTGCCGACATGCAGGGCATACCTGTGCCGACGAATCGTGATCGACTCTCGTACTTCGTCACACTCCCGTCAGGGGGACGCATCAAACGGCTGGTGCAGCACCGCTCCGGCGACCGGCCCCAGGGTGATCGCGCGTTCCCTGACACCGCCCACCGACCGCTCGGGATCGGCATGGAGATGATCGGCCAGCACACGCCATCGACCCGGCGGCAGGTCAAACGTCGCTTCACGAGTCGGATCGGCATTGGCAAGCACAATCATGTCGTCCCGTGCCACGCTGATACGATATCCGAAGGCGAATTCAAGTTTAGCGGATAACAGCTCCACATCGCCTCGTGTTGCGAGACGCAGGGCCGGGTGCCTGCGTCGAATCGCAATCAGGCCGCGTGTGTAATCGCGCAGTTTACGGTTGGCGGGAGAGTCCAACTCCTCCCAGTCGACCCAATTCGTAGGGTCGTCCTTTTCATAGCTGTTGTGATCCAGTTTGCCTCGTTCCGGATCGTGACCGGACCGTCCTTCGATGACCTTGGCACGACCCCATTCGTCTCCCTGGTGCAGCATCACCGAACCGCGTGATGTCAGCAGCAGGAGAGAGGACAGACGTATGCGACGGTCATCGCGCCCGGAGAGCACACGGTAGGCTGAACGGGGTTTGCCGACGCTGTTGTGATTGGTCTCATGGTTCATGTGTTCGCCGCCGACACGAACGAAATTTCCAATCGGATGCCCGTCATGACAGGAGATGAAGTTAACGCAGTGTTCTTCGTGATCGTACGGCCCGCCGTCTTCACGGAGGTTGCCGCGCACGTGACGAAGCATCGCATCGCCGCTGTCGCGCGGGCTCCACTGCCCGAAGATATAGCCCTTGCCGTATTCTGGATCCGTGCCGCGGATGCCGTCCCGGAAATGATCGTTCCAGGACGCCCAGCGCACACGGCTGAATCGTCCCTTGTCGTAACGTCCGCCCCAGGGTTCCGCGATCAGATGCAAGTCCGGTTTGATGCCACGCAACTCCCGTGTAATCGCGGCCAGTGTCTCAGCGTCGATCAGCCCCGCCAGGTCGAAACGGAAGCCGTCCGCGCCGTACACCTTCATCCAGTGCTTCAGTGAATCGAGAATCAGCCGGCGGATCATCGGTCGCTCGGTACGGAGATCGTTGCCGCAGCCGCTGACCGACTGTCGGCGGCCTTCCCGGTCGTACCGCAGGCTGTAGTAAGGGTCGATTTGGCGCAGGGGGTTTTCGCCGTACTGGGCAACATGATTGTAGACGACGTCGAAGATGACCGCCAGGCCGGACCGGTGGAGCGTCTGAACCAGGGAGCGAAGCTGCTGCACGTGGGCGCCGTTGGAGCCGATCCAGCGGTCCGCTTTCAGATGGTTGTTGTACGCATAGCGTGCTTCGGGCGCGAAGTAGTACGCCGGCATGTAGCCCCAGTGATTGAAGGCATAGGGGTTCCACGTGTTGTGCACCGGAAGGCTTGGATCGTCGAAGGTCGGTTCGATGTGATCGTAATCGGCAAGCGGCAGCCATTCCACCGCATTCACACCCAGATCTTGAATCAGACCAAGAGGAGTGCCCTTCCCGGATTCCGCCGCTCCCAGGTACGTGCCCCGCAGGTCATACGGCACCTTTTCCGCCTGCCTGCTGATATCCTTGATATGCGCTTCGTAGATCAT
>WJJA01000231.1 GCA_014729955.1 bacterium | reverse complement strand
CCGAATTCTTCTTGCTCCCCGAGCATTTTCCGCGTACCTTCGCTTCGACGGCAGCTTTAATTCCGTACCGCGAGACGGGGAAGGGCCGATGAGGGAAGGCGGCATGACAGGTCGTGCCGAAACCCCCGCCAGACCAACCTGTGAACGACCACCCCGCCTATTCTCGCGTCCGGTTGCCGGAGGCGTTTTTTATTTGCCCGCAGTCTGCCTCTCGGGCACCCAACCAGCAGCAGGGGACGCATCAACATGACAGACAAGGTGAAAGCCGGGATCATGGACGAGACGGACATCCGTCGGACCTTACGCCGACTCGCCCATGAAATCGTCGAACGGAATCACGGAATCGAAAAGATCGGACTGTGCGGTATTCGTACACGTGGGGTGTATGTTGCACGCCGTATCGCGGAGATGATCGAGGAGATCGAAGGCAAATCGGTGCCGGTCGGTGTGCTTGACATTACGCTCTACCGTGATGATTTCCGCCAGAAGCGGGTCGGACCCGGTGTGCAGATCACGGATATCCCGTTCGAGATGGATCAGCTGACGATCGTGCTGGTCGACGATGTTCTGTTCACCGGGCGTACCTCCCGTGCGGCGCTGGATGCGCTGATGGACTACGGCCGACCGGCGCGAGTGCAGCTTTGTGTGCTGGTGGACCGAGGCCATCGCGAACTTCCGATCAAGGCGGATTTCGTAGGCAAGAACATCCCCACCACGAGCAGGGAAAATGTAAAGGTGCTTTTGAAAGAGCATGACGAGCGTGACGAGGTCGTGCTGGTGGAATACGATCCGGAGGGGAACTGACCATGGCGCTGCAGATGAAGCATCTACTCGGTCTGGAAGATGCATCACGTGAAGATATCTCGGCGATCCTGGACTCGGCGGTCTCCTTCAAAGAGGTGCTGTCCAGGCCGATTCCAAAGGTCCCGACGCTCCGGCATGTCACGGTGGTGAACCTTTTCTTCGAGAACTCGACACGTACCCGTATGAGCTTCGAGCTGGCGGAAAAACGGCTCAGCGCGGACGTGCTCAACTTTTCCGCCTCGGCCTCCTCGGTGCAGAAGGGCGAAACGCTGATCGATACCTTGAAGAACATCGAGGCGATGAAAGTGGACATGGTGGTGATTCGTCACCCGATGCCCGGCGCGCCGCTGCTTCTGACGCAGCATTGCAGCAGCGTGGTCTTGAACGCCGGGGACGGCCCCCACGAGCACCCGACGCAGGCCCTGCTGGACATGATGACCCTGCGTGAAGTGTTCGGCACCTTTGAAGGGCTGCGTGTCACCCTGGTCGGCGACATCGCCCACAGTCGTGTCGCCCTGTCCAACATTTACGGCCTCTTGACCATGGGCGCGAAGGTCGCGGTGTGCGGCCCGCCGACCCTGATACCACGGCACCTGGAAAACCTTGGCGTGACGGTCTACCATGATCTCGATCGTGCGATTGCCCATTCGGATGTGCTGAACGTGCTGCGGATTCAACTGGAACGGCAGAAGGCGGGTTTGTTCCCGTCCATACGTGAATACCGCGAAACGTACGGTGTAACGCCGGCGCGTCTCGGAAAAGGTTCGAAGGATATGGTGATCATGCACCCGGGTCCGATGAATCGGGGCGTGGAAATCGATCCGGCGGTGGCGGACGGCCCGCAGAGTGTCATTTTGCAACAGGTAACCAATGGTGTCGCAGTGCGTATGGCGGCGCTCTATTTGCTTTCGGGAGAACGCGATGCGATGGAGTAAGGATCAGGGTCCGGATATCTTGAACGAGCGCGGCTGGCGTGTGACCAAAACCGGTAAAGTTCTATTGCTGAACGCGCATCTGATCGATCCCGGGATTGATTTGGACGATACCGGTTCCGTGCTGATTGAACGCGGCAAGATTACAGGCGTCGGTGACATTCCCAAGCAGGAGCAGGAAGGTGCGGACGTGATAGATATGACCGGGATTATTGTATGTCCCGGGCTGTTCGATATGCATGTGCATCTCCGTGAGCCGGGCCAGGAGAACAAGGAGACCATTTTTACCGGCACCACAGCCGCGGCAGCCGGAGGTTTTACCGCCGTGGCCTGCATGCCGAACACCGATCCGGCGCTCGACAATGTCGGTGTGATTCGCTGGATCTATGACATGGCGGCCGGCGGGCCCGTGGACGTGCATCCCATCGCTGCGGTCACACGCAACCGTGAAGGAGAAATCCTCTCCGACATCGCGGACCTCTATTCCGCCGGCGTACGAGCCCTTTCCGATGACGGCGATCCATTAAGAAGCTCGGAGGTGATGAGGCGCGCTCTCGAGTATTGCAAGATGAACGACCTGGTCATCAGCACGCATTCTGAAGACAAAGCGCTGGCATCAAACGGGGTCATGCGCGAAGGTGAAGCATCCACAAAGCTCGGTCTTGCGCCCTGGCCCTCCATGGCGGAAGCCGTGATGGTGGCACGAGATGTGCTACTGGCAGGGTATACCGGTGGTCGTCTCCATGTGGGACACATTTCAAGTCGGGAATCGATCGAAATGGTACGATGGGCGAAACGGCAGGGCTACAATGTCACCTGCGAAGCAACTCCGCATCATTTCGCATTGAACGATGAGGCCTGCGCTTCGTATAGTTCGCATTTCAAGATGAATCCGCCCCTGGGGACAGAAGATGACCGTCTGGCCGTGCTGGACGGATTGCGTGACGGCACCATCGACGCGATTGCGACGGATCACGCCCCGCACACGGTGGAAGAAAAACTGCGTGAGTTCAGCCTCGCGCCCAACGGTGTGATTGGTCTTGAAACAGCGGTGGGTGTAGCTGCCAAGGTTCTCGTCGAGCAGAACCGTTTCGATTGGTCGATGTTGATACAGCGGATGGCGGTAGCTCCCAGAGCCATCATGAGATTACCGGAAGCACAGCTTAAAAAGGGTGCGGTTGCCAATCTTTCGTTCATTGACACGTCGCAGGGCTGGACCGTGGATCCGGAGGCGTTTTTCTCAAAAGGCCGGAACACCCCGTTCGCGGGATGGGATTTGCCGGCAAGACCTGCAGGCATATGCAACCGCGGCTGGATGATGACGCATCCGGATGTCGCAGGCCGTTGGACCAGGTAGGATTGTGTGACCCACATCACGAGGGTTTGGTGAGTCTGAGCACATTGAGCGAACACCCCTGAGTTATCTTTTATTGTAAATTGGTTTAACTTAAGATTTAAGGGTTTCGGTTTGGGTCTCTCTGCGCCGTGTTTGTGATTTCGAGTTTTTTGTGGTTTTTATTTTTATGCTTATCTTGCGTATTGGTATTGTACCCGGTGCAGGAGCGCGAAAGATACAATTCCAGCCAAAGGACTGATCGGATATGCTGGCAACGGTACTAAAATCCTTGGGCGTCTGGAATCTTTGGATTCCAATGACCGTCACACTTTTTGTACTTTACGGAGGTAAAGTACTTGTGGGGTACAAGCGTGGGACTCCGGTTGACGACGAGGAATACTTCCAGTATTATGCGAATGTAGTGCTTCCCGGCAGCTGGCTGGTTATCATCAGCCTTCTTCTGATCTCTATCCTCGTTCCGGTCAAGATTACGGTTTGGTTCTGGATTGGTCTGGCTCTGCTGATCATCGGCAACGGGTTTGTAATCGGTTCGCTTTGGCAGTTTGCGCATGCAAGCGAAAGAGCCTTGATTCGAACCGGTTTGTTTCGTATCACCCGCAACCCGATGTATTTCGGATTCAACCTTTCTCTTCTTGGAATGATCGGAATGATAGGCTTCCATATCAGCCTTTTCAGCGTCATGTTTTTTTCCATGTCTATCGTCTGGTTTTTTGTTGCGCACAGCCTGATTCATTCCGAAGAGGTCTTTTTGGCGATGCGTCATCAGGATTTTTACGACAGGTATCGAAGCCGTGTGGCGCGCTACCTCTCCCTTTCATCTTTTTTCAACGAGCGAAACGCATAAGTCCGATCATGTGAAGTTTCCTGACGCAAGGATCGGAAATACATGTTCTCCAAAAGCACCGGATACGCCCTTCAGGCACTTGTTTATCTTTCGCAAGTGCGGGGAAAGACCCCTGAACGTCACGTGCAATCCGCGGAACTGGCGGAGGCTACAACCATCCCGTCTTCGTTTCTAAGCAAGATCCTGCAGCAATTGGCCGCGGATTCGCTGATCGAAAGCGTTCGCGGTCGCGGCGGTGGTGTGCGGTTGTTGATGGAACCGGACGAGATCACGTTGCATCGTGTCGCAGCCTGCATG
>WJJA01000230.1 GCA_014729955.1 bacterium | reverse complement strand
TCCTTGATGCCGGCTTCGTCGCCCGGCTGCAGGTTGATCACCTTGAAATCAAATTCCTGCCGCTCGAGATAGCGGACATACATTCGGTAGAGCATGTTCGCCCAGTCCTGCGACTCGGTGCCGCCGGCGCCCGGTTTGATCGAAAGGATAGCGGCTTTCGCATCGTCCGGGCCGGACAGCATCGTGCGAAGCTCCATCGACTCGACACGCTTTTCCAGCTTCTTCAGCGCTTTTTCGGTCTCTTCGGCGGCGTCCTCTTCCTCTTCCATCAGCTCAAGGTAGACCTCGAAATCCTCGGCCTCCTGCTTCAGTGCGTCGTAATCCTCGAAGATCTTGCGATGTTGCGAGGCATCCTTCAATATTTTCTGTGCGCGTTCCTGGTCATCCCAGAAGTCCTCATCCTGGGACTTGGCATCCAGTTCCTTCGCCTTCTGACGGTGTTCTTCGACCTTAAAGATACCCCCGTAGGGCGTCCACCTTGGCGCTGAGCTCTTTCCAGGCGTCACGCGCTTCCGCGGCGCTGATCATGGTGCTGCTCCTTCGTTGTATGGCGTAAACTTTCAAGGTAGATGGTTCCCGCCCCGTGTAGCAAGGTATACACGTCTGTCGGAGAGGGGGAAACAGGATCGTCTGGACCTCGGGCGCCCCAACAGGGTGGAGGGCTGCGTCCGGGCTGCGGACGCGAACGGGATTGTTTGGCAGAGGCTACGGCCGTTCCATTCAATCTCTCTCTGAAAAAGTGCCGTCGGTCACAAATCGGCTCTTTGTTCGAGCTCGCCGTTTCGCTATCTTAGCGGGCGCAAGTGGATCGTATCGAATCGCCGGCGTAGGCATTCCTTCACCGGCCGGATTGCGGGCTTTGCTTCCATGGATGTCTTCGAACTGCAGTCACTGCGTGCACGTATCGTTGCGGGCATTGAGCCACTCACGGACGAGAGCTATGCTGAACGGATGAAGATAGCGGTGCCGGGAGAGACCCCGATGCTGGGGGTTAAGGTCCCGAAACTGCGTGCCCTGGCAAAAGAGCTGGCCGAGGAGATTCATCTTACACCCCAGCAGTGGGTGCAGTATATCAGCACGGTTCTCGTTGACGGGAGCCGCGAAGAAGTCCTGGTCGGCGCGTTCATACTGGGCAAGCAGACGCGCGAACTGGACGATTTCTTCGGTGAACGCGCAAGCCAGTGGGGGCGTGAACTGAACAATTGGGAGCTGACCGATCAGCTGTCCGTACCGATCGGCTGGTGGGTGCTGGAAGATCTCAGTCGTGTCGGTTATCTGGAGGCATGGGCCGGGCGCGGAGAAACCGTCTGGAAGCAGCGCCTCGGCATCGTCACTACGGTACAGTTGAACCACCACGGCCATTCACACCCCGCCGAGACCTTTCGAGTCCTGCGCCGGCGCATGGAAACGGACGATCGCATGTTGATCAAGGCCCTCGGTTGGGCGATTCGTGAGGTGAAAGACCAGGAAGCGGTGGAGCGGTTCCTGGCCTGGTGGGCCCCTCGTGTGCACAAAACCCTGCTCACCGAAGCGACAAAGAAACTGCCGCCGGAAAGCCGGGACCGTGTCATGGCCCTGACCGCCGGGTAGCTGTCCCTGCAAGTTACCGTGTCAAGCGATCAACCTTCCCTTCCATTCAGCTTGAAGTTTCTGCTGGTTCAATCGGCCTTTGTCCTCCCGGAGAGTTTGCAGTTTTTCACACCGCCCCTCGATCTGCATCCCGCTGAAATGCCTGCCATACCGCCACTCCAGGCGCAGGATGCAACATCTGTTTCAAGGTCTCCCCGCGCACATGAACTCCCGGCAACGAGACACGTAGCCTTTCATCTCACAGAAGAGGCCCGACAGTTGCAAGATGCAGCAGCAGTGCTTCGATATGGTGCAGACAGAACCGAACCGGGAAGAAACAGATGGCAGTGGAAGAGATCACCGCAGAGTCCTATCGAGATGTCGTATCGCAACCCGGGATCACGTTTGTGAGCTTCTGGGCGACCTGGTGCAAGCCATGCGAGAAATTCGGCCCTGTATACAGGGCTGCGTCCGAAAGGCACCCGGAAGTCCGCTTCACCAAAATCGACTCGACCGCTCACAAGTCCATGCTGAAAGTGGTGGATGTGCGTCAAATCCCGACGATCATGGTGTACCGGGACGGCATCCTGATTCACAAGGAGGCAGGCACTCCGCCGGCGGAGGTATTGGATGAGATCGTCAGGCAGACGGCTGCGCTGGACATGGAGCAGTTGCGTACACGACGGACTCCCGGCGATGAGGTTGTCGAGGCGGAAGATAAAAGCACGGATCATTGATCTTACAAGAACTGCTGCGATAGAACATTCATTTATTCGCACAAGCGAAACAACACACCTAAGGAGAAGAAAAATGGAAGAGAAGACCACCGATTTTGTGTCCGAAATCAGTGTCCGCTGGGTCAAGGGCGAGTCCGGCAACACCTATCTCTGCCCGGTGAAGGCGCTCGAGCGTCTCGAAAACCCGACCGAAGAAGAACTGAAGAAGATCTGTGTGGACGAGTCGCAGAACCCGCAGAACTCCTGATCCCACGCATTCCAGTTGTCAGCGGTGCCTCCCTTGTGAGTGCACCGCTTTTTTCACGTTCGGTTGTATGACTTCTACACTTCCTCACATCTGTACATTCAACACCCCGCGTCCGTGGTCGCGGCAACGGTTCTTTGGGTATAGCCCGAATATTTCATGAATAGAGAGAACATTCTATTCTAAAAACTATAGTAACAATAAGATAATGTCACGCTGTACAGATTTTCCCTGACACAGATTGTGTCCAGGCCAATCTCATCTATTCATTCCCCCTTCGGGCGGTCCCAAGCACGTCATCTGCATTGTGCCGAAGGATTCGCGGTATTGCCATACAGCTTCATCCTTCGCGCCTCGCATCTGACGCACTTTGAACTCGTGAAATATTCGGGATAGGAGGCTGCTGAGTCGCTTCACAAGCCGCGACAGCATGGATGTTAACTGCCACTCCCACCGGAACAGAATCGCCGTTCGAACACTCAATCTCCCAAGCTCTGTGCATTGTCTGAAACGAATTCGGATGCGGAAACAACGCTGCAGGCATCGATCCGTCGGTTTTGCGTTTTTTTGCGTCTATACTGTTCGCCGTGATGGATAGACTGTATTTTCTTTGCAGGTGCTGTATTGTGACACCGGTTTGTGTGTGAAGCGGAAGAGGATTGCATGCCGACGCCGGAGCAATATGAGGGTTGCCTTCTCGGGCAGGCAGTGGGAGATGCTGTGGGGATGCCGCTGGAGGCGGCCGCTCCCAGCCGTTGCCGTGAACTGCTGGATCAACTGGAAGAAAACGAATTCCGCCATAGCGGCTTTTATTACGGCATGCCCTTCGGGCAATACACCGACGACACTCAGTTGGCACGTGAACTGGCATGCAGTTTGGTCGAACGGCAGGGATGGGATGCCGTGGACTACGCCGGCAGAATCGCCGACATGTTTGAAAGCGGCCGGATCTTCGGACAGGGGATGGCGACCACGAAAGCGGCGATGAGACTGATCCAGGGGGTGACGTGGGAACGGTCCGGCGAAATGGCGCCGTCCGCGGGGAACGGCTCAGCCATGCGTGCTGCACCGGTCGGTCTTGTGTATGTCGAAAACCCGGAACAACTGCTGAAAACAGCCCATGAGCAGGGGTTCATCACTCACCAGGATCCACGCTGCAGCGCAGGTTCGGTCGCGATCGCCGGCGGCACCGCACTTGCGCTCTATTGGGAAGGGCATGACACCGACGCATTCCTGCAGCAGTTGTCCGATTGGGTTGGAGTCTACCACAGGAATTTCGCCTCTTCGATTCGCAAACTGTCGCACTGGTTGGAGTTGGAACCGAAGCAGGCGGCGAGTGAAATCCGCGATGTGGGTGTGGACACGAACTGGCATATCGGCGGCGCGGGCATTACACCGTTCGTGATCTCGTCCGTCCTTTGGAGTCTCTATTCCTTCCTTCGATTTCCCAACGACTACTGGAAAGCGGTTCGCACGGCCGTCGAAGTCTCGGGCGATGTCGACACCACCGGCGCGATGACCGGTGCGCTGGCGGGCGCTCACCTCGGGCTCGATGCGATTCCGGAGCCCCTGCTGGAAGTCGTGCAGGACCAGGGTGAATGGGGACAGCTTGACTTGCGGTCGCTGGGCCAGGGTCTCTATACCCTCGCGGAAGCGATGCACCGTTGAAGAAAATGATACACCCTCCCACATGGGACGGCGTATTCATGTCAGCCGGCCGCCGATCTGATGCCGGAAAACCCGAAGTTCAGCTATGAATACGGCAATCTGCTGCTGAAAACCGGTGATGAAGTCGATGCACTCCCCTGTATCGAGCGTGCCGCGAACATGGGCCATCCGCTTGCGATTGAGCAAATGAAGAAATGAGAAAGCATGGGCTGGTAGCGCGGGGGCCTGTGCGGTTTTCTTTTCCCACACCCTGCTGCAGACCGAAGTGAATCGTCGTCGGACCGCGACAATGTGCAGGCAGGGACGCCTGCCGTT
>WJJA01000229.1 GCA_014729955.1 bacterium | reverse complement strand
GGGGGGAAGCGCGGCCTTCGCGTTCGGTATCGTGGAGGACTACGGCTTGATTGTTTCCGGCATCCTCGGTTTCGGCATCATCATGTACCAGCGCAAGCAGCCGGTCGAATAGAGGAGCACGGCCATGCCGCGAGGTCTGCACCATGTTGAGCTGTATGTCTCCGATCTCGAACGGTCGGTTCAGTTCTGGGCACCCTTGCTGGAACGTCTGGGCTATGAGGGCTACCAGAACTGGTCGGAGGGACGATCCTGGAAACTGGGCGATACGTACATCGTCTTCGTGCAAACGGCGCCGAAGTACGCAGAAATCCCCTATCACCGTTGCGGAACCGGCTTGAACCATCTTGCCTTCTGGGTGGACAGTCGATCCGATGTAGATGCACTGACAGAAGAGCTTCGTGCACAGGGTACACCAATCCTGTATTCGGACCGTCACCCTCATGCCGGCGGCAACGGCCACTACGCGGTCTACTTTGAAGATCCGGACCGCATCAAGGTGGAAGTGGTTGCCGAGATTCCCTGATCAGGTGGAAGGCTGCTTGGACTGTGTTTCCAGGACACGCGTCCTCAGCGCTTCGTTCATCTGTTCGAACCCTTCGAGCGTGACTTTGCCGATCTTCGAAAGCACACTCGAGACCAGGATGCCTTTGAACCGTTCCCGCTGATGGAAGCGTGCCTGCCCCTCACCAAGATCCTTGATCTCGAATTCATGTATGCCGTCGAACAGACCGGGCATGAACAAACGACCATGCCACTTGAAATGCTTCGGCGGGCGCCATGTCACGATTTTCGGTTTGAATGTCTGAGGTTTCATGCCGGGAGGCTGGAGGACAACTCGAAGTTGTTCCCCGACAGCCTGTATTCCTTCGATTTCACGGATGAACGGATTCCATTCCGGATAGGAACGGAAATCGGCAAGGACGGTCCATATCGTTTCGGGTGCTGCCTCGATATCGATGGATGTATCAAAGCTACGTACCGATGCCATGGCTTCCCTCTCAAAAGCGTGTGGGTGCCTCTATATGGTTTACGGACAGGTTTTGAAACTGTTAAATTAGGCCGTACATGGTAAATCGAAGGTCAAGCAGACGAAAAAAAACGATGCAAGCGAGGCATTTGAAGCATGCAAGAGCGAACCTATTCCATCCCCGGTATGACTTGTCAGCACTGTGTAAACACCATCGAACGCGAGATTGCCGAGCTGGAGGGTGTCAAAGCGGTCAAGGCGGACCTGGAAGGGAAGAAGGCTGTGATTCAGTGGGATTCTCCCGCGACCAATGAAGTGGTGATGGACATGCTGCGTGAGATCGGCTACCCGGCCGAGGACTAATCTAACGACGAGGCGGCAATGCGGGCCGTGCATGAGCGTTTGATCCTTTGGGGGGTGTACGGCGTCGTCAACGCATGGTTCGTCTTCAAGTATTTCCCCGCCGAACCTTTGGTTTCGCTGTTTGGTGCAGGGTTGTATCTTCTCGCTCTTTCCGGTATCCTGGTCTTCTTTCATCATCCCCTTGTGACAACCTGGGCTCCCCTGCGCTCGAAGCGGCTCTTCATGGTCATTCTGATCACGGGTGTCGTGTTCAGCGCCATACTGCTGACCTTATTTCAGCCGGAGTGGACCACGGTTAATCGTGCGCGGGCGGTGGATGAATGGTGGTCACGTCTGTTGGACGGGACATTCCCCTGGGGTGGTGTGGAGAAGCCGTCGGGGTTTCCGGGGCTCTTTATTCTGGCGGGTCTGTTCTATGCCATCGGCGAAGTCGGTTGGATGCAAGTGTTTGCGGTCGGGCTTTTCGGGCTGTTGATCGGACGTCTCGGTTGTGCAAACTGCTTCGCCCGTACACGAACCCTGCTGCTGTTTCTCGCGGCTCCGGCGACCGCTTACGAAGTCCTCGTCAGGAGCGACCTGCTTTTCAATCTTGTGCTGCTTGTCCTCTACGGTTGGTGGGTCGGGAGACGACTGGAAACCTGGGAACCCCCCGGGTGGAGAAGGGTGCTGCTTTGGGGGGGAGTCGGGGGGGTGCTCCTGTCCACCCGTGCAATCGCACTTTTTCTTCTCATTCCCCTTGTTTTTTGGAGTTTACGCATCCATCTTACGCGCGGGACGGCGTTCGGAGTGACCCTCGTCACAACCTTCCTTGCAACATGGCTTCCCTTCTGGGTTTGGGGGGGTGAGACGTTCTGGAAGGCAGGCCCCTTCGCGGTACAGGGAGGCTACCTGCCGGCGGTTGCGCTGGTTCTGTTAGGCGTGTTGAACATTTTTATCGGCTCGCGCGTACAAACAGTACGAGGCTTGATGGGCAGTATCAGTGTACTGCTGTTCATTGCTGTGACTTCACGCCTCGTCATGAGACTCGTCACCATCGGTTGGGAAGAGGCGGTGTACGGCAACGGTTTCGATTTTGCCTACTACGCCATGGCTCTTCCACCCGCACTGCTCGCGTTGACGCTTTTCGCAAGTCCTGATTCGCACGACACAAACGGTCATGTTTCTCATCAAGATGGCAACGGAAACGAACACAACAACCACGCCCCAGACCGAGGCGAACGAAGCGATTCGTCTGCCGGTGATCGGGATGACCTGCGCGAACTGTTCACGCGCGGTGGAGCGCACTCTCACGAAAAAGGTGAAGGGGGTATCCTCCGCTGAGGTGAACCTTGGCGATGAATCCGTCAAGATTGAGTTTGACCCCGACGTTGTAAACCTCACCACCATGGCATCGGAAGTACGTCGTGCCGGGTATCGACTGATTCTTCCTCAGAACGGCACCGAAACCACCGACGATGCAGAAGCGCACGAACGTGCCACCGAAATTGTAAAGGAACAGCGCCGGTTCCTCGTGGGGGTTCTGTTCACGCTGCCCTTATTCGTATTGAGCATGGGGCGTGATGCGGGATTCTGGGGCGCATGGTCCCACCAGCCCTGGGTGAACTGGTTGTTCCTGGTGCTTGCGACACCGGTGCAGTTTTATACCGGGTTGAACTACTACATTGGCGGCTTCAAGAGCCTGCGTGCCGGCAGCGCGAACATGGATGTGCTGGTAGCGCTCGGTTCCTCGGCAGCCTATTTCTATTCCGTCGCGGTGCTGCTCAATCCCGTCCTGGGACATGTCTACTTCGAAACGTCCGCCCTGATCATTACTTTGATCAAGCTGGGCAAATGGCTTGAAGCCCGGGCACGCGGACGGACGTCCAAGGCGATCCGTGCATTGATGACCCTCGCGCCGGACCAGGCGCGGATACGTCTGGACACCGGCGAGGAGCGCACCATCCCGGCCGGGCAGTTGCACGAGGGTGACGTGGTGGTCGTGTTCGCCGGCGAACGCTTCCCGGTCGACGGTGAAGTGATCGAAGGCAGTTCCTCGGTGGACCAGAGCCTGTTAACCGGTGAATCCGACCCGCTCGATCGTGAGCCGGGAGACGTGGTTTACGGCGGTACGGTGAACGGTGCGGGCCGCCTGGTGATTCGTGCGACCGGTGTAGGCAGTGAAACCGCGCTGGGTCGTATCGTTCGCCTTGTCCGTGAGGCGCAGGCGTCCAAGGCGCCGGTGCAGAGGATTGCTGACCGGGTCTCGGCGGTGTTTGTGCCTGTGATGGTTGGTGTTGCCCTGCTTGTGTTCGCGTTGTGGTGGGCGCTGGGCGGCGATTTCACGCAGGCGATTCTTCGTATGACCGCCGTGCTGGTCATCACCTGCCCGTGCGCGCTTGGTCTGGCGACCCCGACGGCCGTCATGGCGGGCATGGGACGCGGTGCTCGCGCCGGTGTGCTGTTCCAGAGCGCTGAGTCGCTCGAGCTTGCGCAGAGCCTCAATGTAGTGGTCTTCGACAAGACCGGCACGATAACCCGTGGCGAACCGGCACTCACCAACTGGATCAAGATCAACGGCACAAACGGCGATCAGCCCCATCCGGATGAGCAGGAGGTTCTGCGCTGGGTGGCGGCGGCAGAATCGGGATCCAGCCATCCGATCGCCGTGGCGGTGGTCGAGGGGGCACGCGCCCTGCTGGCGTCCAAAGATGTGCACGATACTCATTTCCCGCGACCGGAGCGGGTCGATACCGTTGCCGGGTTCGGGATCGATGCGACCGTCGAAGGCCGTCACATCCGCATCGGCAAGGCGGATTGGATTCTGTCAGGTCGTGACCTGCCGGAAGCGCAGAAACGTACACGACGAGCGCTTGAAGATGACGGCAAAACCGTGGCGGCGGTGGAGGTGGACGGCACCGTGCGGGCCCTGCTGGCCGTAGCCGACACGCTTAAACCCGGGGTACGCCGGACCATGGAGCATCTGCACCGCTGGGGCTTGCAGACGATGCTGCTTTCCGGTGACAACGAGCGTGTGGCCAAGACCGTCGCGCGACAGGCGAACATCGATGAAGTCATCGCCGATGTCACTCCCGGTCGCAAGGAAGAAGTGATCATGCAGCTGCAGCGCGAACGCGGTCGTGTCGGGATGGTCGGGGACGGTATCAATGACGCCCCCGCATTGGCGCGTGCGGATGTGGGGATTGCCATCGGCACCGGTGCGGACGTTGCCATGGAAGCTGCCGGCGTGACCCTGGTAGGCGGCGATCCGCGCGGTGTGCTGGAAGCCTATCAATTGTCCCGCAGCACCATGCGTATTATTCGCCAGAACCTGTTCTGGGCGTTCTTCTACAATGTTTCGCTGGTACCTGTGGCTGCCGGAATTCTTGCCGGCGCGCTATGGGCGCCGGAATGGCTGCGTTTTCTACATCCCGCCCTTGCTGCCGGCGCGATGGCGCTGTCCAGCGTATCTGTGGTCAGCAACAGCCTGCGCCTCGGGAGGGTCTCCCTGAAAAGGCTGGGGCGGTAGATACGGGGTACTGCAACCTGTTCCTGGGGAACCGGCGCTACGAGACAGCTTGAGGACCGCTCCGGCGTGCGTTGTAAATGACCGCTGCTCCTCCGATGACCAGGAAAATGGAATAGAAGATCCCGCGGCTCATGCCCAGGATGAGGGAAGCATCCGGTTCACGGAACTGCTCACCGATAATCCGCACCACGCCATATAAAACCAGAAACTCTCCCGTCAACTGTCCCGGGTACTTTTCGACCACATCCGATTTCCACATCCGCCATTGCGTGTAGACCAGCAGCACAAGGCCTTCGCCGAACGCTTCGTAGAGTTGGGAGGGATGTCTCGGTGCGATACGGCTGATCGGAGTACCGGGCGGGGCCGAGTCCGGGAAGATCACCGCCCACGGTACGGTTGTCACACGACCCCACAGTTCACCGTTGATGAAATTGGCGATACGTCCGAGCAGAATTCCAGGCGGTGCCAGCGGTGCAATGACATCGAGCAGGCGAAAGGGGGGCAGCTTGTAGTGCTTCGTGACCCACACACCGGCAAGGATAATCCCGACAAAACCGCCGTGGCTCGCCATCCCCCCACGCCAGAATTCAAAGAAGATCAGAGGGTTGCGAATAAAATCGCCGAGATCGTACAGCAGCATATAGCCCAATCGCCCCCCCAGCATCGTCCCGATAATCAGCGCAATCAAGGCGGTTGATTCCTGATCGGCATCTTTCAGGGGGGATTTGCCGTGCTTGCGAAAAAGAGACAGAAGCTGGAAAGCGATCACGAACCCGAGCACATAGGCAAGGCCGTAATAACGGATCGCCAGTTTGTCGGTGATCTGGAGAATGACCGGGTTGAGGTCATGCACCCAGTAGGAT
>WJJA01000228.1 GCA_014729955.1 bacterium | reverse complement strand
GCGATAACCGCAAGTGGTATCGAATTGATTTGTTTCCGCCTGAACCCCGCAGGGGTGACATGGGAATAGCCCCGGCCGCAGACCGCCGAAGGCGGGCAAGTCCGGGGAGTGCAGGCCCCCTTTTTTCCAGCCCCGAAAGGGCGACACAATGGAAGCGTTGCGAGGTGGACGGATCGACTGTTTTGTGCCGCCCTTGAAGGGCTGAATTGCATGATTCGCGTATCCCGGGCTGACGCCACAGGATATCATCGTGTTGCCCTAGCCCTGATATTTCGCGAGTTCAAACTGCGTCAGATGTGAGGCGCGAAGAATGAAGCTGTATTGCCATACCGCGAATCCTTCGCAACAAAGCAGATGACGCAGTTGGGACCGCCCGAAGGGTGAATGAATCAATGGGTTTTTCTCTTTTACGTCTGGGTACAAACCGTCGCCGGGAGGAAGTGACAAATTGGGGAACATCTTCCTGTAAAACCAGTCCTTACCATAGATCGCTTTCATCATTCATGAAATATTCGGGCTAAACTTCCTGATTGAACCATACCTGGTCCCTCAACACGAATCCCCGACTCAAGGCCGGGGATTCGCGCTCAAGGAGGACTTGCTGCCATGCCGTAGCAGGTTTGTCCATGGGCCGGGAAAGCCGTTCATCGTTGCCGGCGATGAACGGCAGAGGGATCAGAGTTTTTCTTTTTCAACGGCATCCAGTGCACGCTCAATGCGTGTACGCGCATCCGCCGCCACGTCCTTCATCGCTTCGTTGTCAATCACATGGGGAATCATCGCCGGATCCATGGCGGCGATCACACGGTGGTCGCCCTCGTCCCACACCACAACGTTGCAGGGAAGCAGCACCCCCAGATGGGTCTCATGCTCCAACCCTTTGTGGGCAAAGGTCGGGTTGCAGGCTCCGAGAATAGTGTAAGGCTTGTAGTCGACATCGAGCTTCTTTTTCAAGGTCGCCTTGACATCGATTTCGGTGAGAATACCGAAACCCTGGTCGGCAAGGGTACGGGTAACCCGTTCAATTGCTTCATCAAACGTGAGCGGTGTGGTAATACGTATGGCAAAGTTGTTGTAGCTTTCCACGGTCTACCTCTCCTGTGTCCGTTTCGAGTGTCCGAAGTTTCTACAGACTAAAGATTGGATGACACAGAGTGCTGCGCGATGCGGGATGCCCGGGCGCCTCGAGAGACAGTGTTGCAGGGAAGGGACAGGCCTCTGTTTCCTGCACACGACAGAAAACCCGCCCTTCTCTGAAGGCGGGCTTGTTCCAGGCAATGAGTGTCGCGTGCTTTACTTCAGCTTGAACGAACTCACATGGGTTTCGATAAAGCCGTCATGCTGCCCGAACTGGTCTTTCGGCATCGTATAGCCCAGCGAAAACACCTTCTCCGGGTCCGCGACCATGTAGACAACATTACGATGGTTCAGGTTCTCCATGCCGGACTGAGGCGGCGCTTCCATGGTCATCGCGACGATCATCTTGTAGCCGTCTTTGCCCGCAATTTCCGTCTCTTCCATCGAAACCAGCTCAACATTCATGCCGGGCTGTTCATTGGCTTTCGCCATGCGTTCTTCGGTCAGCGACTTCGCTTCGTCCAGGGTCATACCGTCCCAGTCCATATCCGGACCGAGCGGTTGGGCGGTCACACTGAAGGTCAATCCGCCGATCATCGCCTGGCGCATGTCCATACCGTCAGGCATTCCCATCAATTGCCCGCGGGCAAAGATGCCTTTCCAGTCGTCCGGAACATTGACCGAATACCCAAGGTCGTCATTGGTGTACATGCCGGACTCGATGGTCTCCATGCCGCCCATGCCGCCCTGGCGGGCTGCTTCCATCTGCTGACGCACCATCTCACGGTATTCCTCTTCCGTCAGCCCCATTTCCTCGAGCTCTTCCGGAGAAGGAACCGGGATCTGCTGCGGGGGCCCCTGGGAAAGGCCGGCTAGCGGCATCGCAGCGATCATAAGCATCACCAGCAACGTTACTACGTGACGTAAAGTCATGACAAAAAGCCTCTCTTCCTTGTGATCATGTAGGTTTGCATGCAGCATATCGCACCCCTCCACCCTCACGCAAGCCGTAAAAACAGGTTTCCGGCAGCGAGAGGCAGACACTGATCTGCCTGCAATGCTACAAACTCGGTAGCGAAGTGATACTCAGCACACCGTCTCCGATTACAATGCAGACCTCTATGCAACGCAAGACCCTGTAAATGCGTACAATTTATCATCCGGCATCGGAATTGCGTACTTTGTCACATATTCATTCATGCTGAGATTCATCTTCGAGAGGGAGATCATGAACCCGATGCGTTACCGTGCCGCGCTCGCCGCGGTGTTGATTCTGCTGGTCGCGTTCGCAGCACCGGCAAAAGAGAAGATCAAGATTGAAAAACTGGACGACCTGCCGCGCCACACTTACACGATTGACATGCCCGCGGTCGAACTGCTCGGCGATGAAAAGGCGCTGATGCAGCTGGCAGCCGAGGTGAAAAAGGATCTGGAAGCCGACCTGGACACCTACGAGATCGACGACGCTACCACGATGAAGGGCTACTACCACAACCTGGGCACCATCGCACTGATCGAAGGCGATTACGACACCTACCTGATGTACCTGGAAAAACGGAAGCACTTGGAAGACAAGGAAGCCGCCCGCCTGACCAAGGGCCTGTTCGCAAAGGCTTACATCGAGGCGAAGGCGACCGGGAAAGAAGGCAAGGCATTCAAAAAAGAGTTGAAGCGCATCTATGCAGAAATGATCAACCCGTTGCCCTATGAGATTGTCGGCGATGAATTGAAAGCTTCCAAGGGCAGCTCGGAAATCGTCAACGAAGCGCTGATCCTGGGCATGATTCAGTCCCAGGTGCAGCCGGTGCTGGACCAGTCCGGCGGGGAGATGAGCAAGGATATGGCGACCGGGCTGATCTCCCAGGCCTACGCGCTGCAGGTGTACATCCCCAACGCTTCCATCGTAACCGAAGTGCTGGCTGCCTACATCGACGAGCATCATGTCGACAAACCGGACATCTGGGCCGACCGTGACTTCGACCTTGGGAAGGGTGATGGAAAAGCCGAGGTTCGTGTCGGCATCTGGGACTCCGGAGTGGATGCGCCGATCTTCAAGAGCACAATGTGGACCAACCCGGAAGAGGTGCCGAATAACGGCAAGGATGACGACGGCAACGGCTACGTGGACGACGTCCACGGCATCGCCTACGACCTCGATTCCAACCCGGTCCCCGAGCTTCTGTATCCGATCGGTGCGCTGGACGAACGTCCGCAGTTGCAGAGCCGCACCAAGGGATTGCTCGACCTGCAGGCGAACATCGACAGCAAAGAAGCGCAGGAGTTGAAGAAGACCTTGAAAGGTCTGCAGCCGGAAGAGGTGAATCCCTTCCTCGAGGGATTGAGCAAGTACGGCAATTACTCCCACGGCACCCATGTCGCCGGCATCGCGGTGCGCGGCAATCCGTACATCCGCGTGATCGCCGCCCGTATGACCTATTCGCACAAGTCGATCCCGCCCGAGCCGACCATCGAAAAAGCGCGCAAAGACTCCGCGATGATGCGTGACGTGGTCGCCTACTTCCAGGAGCAGGGCGTGCGCGTGGTGAACATGAGCTGGGGCGAAAGCCTGGGCGGCGTGGAGTCGGCGCTGGAGATGAACAACGCCGGCGGCACACCGGAAGAGCGCAAAGAGCTGGCCCGTCAGATTTTCGAAATCTCCAAGGGCGGGTTGTATGAAGCGATCAAGGG
>WJJA01000034.1 GCA_014729955.1 bacterium | reverse complement strand
TCACCCTCGTTTCCGTCAAATCCGAACACCAGGTCGGCCTCGGTTGAATCGTCGGCGCCTGTCAGTTGATCGTCAATGACATCGCCAATCAGACGTGACTCAGGCATTACAGGAAAACTGATCAGGTTCCAGCCGTGGCGCAGCAGCAGACGATGCATGCCGGCCGGTGCCGACATGGATGTAGATTCAGCCTCCAAGGGCCCGCTGAACAGAGTCAGCTGAAGCAATGCAACGATAACGATGGATGTCGGTAGATTTTTCATAATTCTAAAGTAGGACTCAGAACTCGGATTCGGCAAGGTGAACCGTGATTCGTTTCATGTTTCATGGAAGCATGCGCTCCACATTGCGTTGCGGGAGTTTCTTTAGGGCTGCTACTTTGTTAGTTTCAGATTTTCAGTGCGAGAGAAGGATCAACCGCAAGTAACAGCCTGACCAGGGAAGCGCCGACGATGAAATCGCTCTTGGGCACACCGGACGAGTGGAAGGACTTGGGATTCCACGCCGGTCTTGAAATCCACCATCAGATCCAGACGGAAAAGAAGTTGTTCTGCCGCTGCCCGGCGGACCATTACCGCGAAGAGTGGCATGCTGAAGTGGTTCGCCACATGCGTCCCACCATGAGTGAGTTGGGCGAGTATGACGGAACAGCTTTGATGGAGTTCAAGACCAAAAAGGAGATCCACTATCGTCTGAATCGTGAGTGTGTCTGTACCTATGAAATGGACGACACTCCCCCTTTCCCGATCAACGAGGAGGCGGTGGACAAGGCGATAGTGGTAGCGCTGGCGTTTCAATGCAAGATGGTCGGTGAGCTGCATGTCATTCGCAAGCAATACCTCGACGGATCGATCCCGACCGGCTTCCAGCGTACAACCATCGTCGGCGTTGACGGTGTCCTGCCGCTCTCCAGCGGCCGCGAGATCCGTGTGGTCCAGATCGGTCTGGAAGAGGATTCCTGCCGTGAAGTGGCCGACGTCGGTCACAAAATCATCTTCAATGCTGACCGTCTGGGATTCCCGTTGATCGAAGTGGTCACCGCGCCGGAGTTTCTTACCCCGGAAGAGACCGCCGAGGGTGCGATGCGCATCGGCCGGATGCTGAGAGCGACCGGTATCGCGCGTCGCGGAATCGGAGCCGGACGGCAGGATGTCAACCTCTCCATCGAGGGCGGCCCTCGAGTGGAGATCAAGGGCGTACCACGCATCCCTCGTATCCCTGAATTGCTGTCATACGAGGCGCGCAGACAGGCTTCTTTATTGAAGATCCGCGAAACCATGCGGACACGCGGGATATCCGAACTTGAAGAGCCTGCGGATGTGACCGTCTATCAGTCTGAATCTGACACCCCCTGGCGCAACGAACTCGCAGCGACCCATCGTGCGGGAGATACGATTCGCCTGGTCCGCCTCAGGAACGCCAAGGGGTTGGTTTCACACACTCTCGCAGGCCCACACACGTTTGCCCAGGAACTGTCCGGCCGAGTCCGCGTGATCGCCTGTCTGGACCAGTTCCCCAACATTTTGCATACGGACGGCGAGTCCGGCGGGCTGGATCGTGAGGACCGGGCACGATTTGAAAAGCAAGTCAATGAAGGATCGGATGATGTCGTTGTAGTGGTGTGGGGCGATGACGGCGACACCATGACAGCAGCAAACGAGATCATGGACCGCTGGCGTGAGACAATGGAAGGCATCCCGCGCGAGACACGGCAGGCGCTGCGCAACAACACCACTGACTTCGAACGTGTCCTGCCCGGGCCGGACCGTATGTACCCGGACACCGATTCTCCGCCCTACGAACTGCTTCCGGAACGGATCGATCAAGCGGTGCCGTATGTCCCGGATGCCCCGTGGGAGCGCGAGGAGCGCTACCGGGCGCTGGGGCTGCCGGAGGACATCATCGACCGCCTTGCCATTTCGCAACACGCACCGTTGTTCGAAGAGATCACCGGCAGGAACGGCGACCTTCCCCCCATGCGTGCCGGGGAGGTCTTGACGCGGATTCCCGTCGCGCTGCGTCGTGCGGATATTGCCGTCGAGCAGCTGGATGACAGTCATTGGCGCACCCTCCTGGAAGCGATGGCGGCCGGGCGAGTCAAACGGGAAATTTTGTTTGACCTGTTGGAGATCTGGTCCGAAAAACCGCAGCGTACTCTCGATGATATCCTTGAAAAGCATGGTTGGATTGATGCGGAAGCTTCCCTTGTTGAAGAGCGGGTGAGTGACGGTCTGCGGAAAGCAAGAGATTTACGACCGGTGAGGCCCGAGCTGCATGGAGTCCTTGCGATGTCATTTGCCATGGAGGACTTGCGCGGGCGCGTTCCCGGGCACTACGTATGGGAAAAGGTGTCCGCTGCTTTGAGGGCCGATGAGCGAACTGCAATTTGAACAGAACACAAAACGCAAGCATCGCAATCCTTCCGCCAGGGTGGTCGGCGGACGGGTTCTGCTTGCGTTTATTCTTTTCCTCTTCGTTATCTTCACGGGTACATTCGGGTATATGCTCGCCGAGGGCTGGCCGTTTTCCGATGCCGTGTACATGACCTTTATCACCATGAGCACGGTCGGATTCAGCGAAGTCAAGCCGCTGCATCCACACGGTCGCCTGATCACGATTTTCATCATACTCACCAGCCTTTCGTTCGGCACTTATGCTGTCAGCACGATCACAAGCTACCTCGTCAGCGGCGAAGTGCTTAATACCCTGCGCGGCAATCGTCTGGAGAAGAAATTGAAGAAGATGCAAAACCATACGATCCTTGCCGGTTTCGGCAAACTGGGACGGCATGTGGCGCGGACCCTGTCTGATTCAGGTTCATCTTTTGTGGTGATC
>WJJA01000227.1 GCA_014729955.1 bacterium | reverse complement strand
CCCGAAGGGTGAATGAGTAAATGGGTTTTTCTCTTTTACGTCTGGGTACAAACCGTCGCCGGGAGGAAGTGACAAATTGGGGAACATCTTCCTGTAAAACCAGTCCTTACCATAGCTCGCTTTCATCATTCATGAAATATTCGGGCTAGAGCTCCTCACCGATCGTCACCACACGCAGAAAGTTGGTTACTCCGGCACGCTGTACAGGGAAGCCGCCCGCGATCAGAGAACGTTCCCCTTCATGAATCCATCCCTTTGATACCGCAAATTCGATGACATGGCGAGAGCTTTCGTACATGCTTTCGCTGTAGGGGATTTCGAGAGGATAGACACCATGCAGTGGACGCAATCGTCGCGCATCTTCCGCGGAGGTTACTCCGGCCAGGATAGCGACCCGACCACGCTGACGACTGATCCGTGCCGCAGTCGAACCGCTTGTGATCGGCGCGAAAATCATGCGGGCACCGACCTCTTCGGCCAACTCACGAATGGTAACGGCTAGAGCGCCCTCAATGCTGTCGTCCAGCGCGGGAGCGATGTCGAAACGGGCGTAGCGCTCGGCTTCGCGCAGGATTCCGACCATTGTACGGACAACATGTACGGGATCAACGCCGACAGCCGTTTCGCCGGACAACATCACCGCATCGGTGCCGTCATGCACCGCGTTGGCGACATCGGTCACCTCCGCCCGCGTAGGCAGCGGGGCATCGGTCATCGACTCCAGCATTTGTGTGGCGGTAATGACCAGTTTCATCGTATCACGTGCTTTTCGAATCAGGCGTTTCTGGATGGTGGGAACCTGTTCGATGGGCACACTTATTCCCAGGTCGCCGCGGGCAACCATGATACCGTCTGTGACCTCGAGGATCGAGTCGATTCGTTCCACGGCGCGCGGTCGTTCGATCTTTGCGATCAGGCGAGGCTTACGGCTGTTGTGCGACATGAAGGAGCGGACGGCGATCAGGTCGTCGGGACCCTGGACAAAGGACAGCGCAACAAAGTCCACCTTCTGTTCCAGCCCGAACTCAAGGTCTTTCCAGTCTTTCGCGGTAAGAGCACCCAGTGTGAGGTCGGAGTCGGGAAAGTTGAGTCCCGCTCGACCACGGAGCGTGCCGCCGGTAAGCACTTCGCATGTAAAGCCTTCTGTATCCTTTTCGTTCACACGCAACACGATTTTGCCGTCCCCCAGTACGACACGGTCCCCGCGATCGACCTCATCGAACCAGCCTTCATCCTCGATTCCCACGGCGTTTTCGTCCCCCTCGGACAAACCGGCCTGCAGGCGAAAGGTGTGTCCTGCGGCGAGATGGATATGGTCATCTCCCAGGTCGCCGATTCGCAGCTTCGGGCCGCCGAGATCCTGCAGGATAGCGACATCGCTGCCGGTGTCCGAACAGGCCTGTCGTATGGTACGGATAAGATCGGTGTGGCTTTCATGGGAACCGTGGCTGAAATTCAGACGAAACAGGTCCACGCCTTCCCTGATAAGTTCACGTATCACGGACGGATCGGAAGAGGCGGGTCCCAGCGTGGCTACAATCTTGGTTAATCGAGTTGAATGGGGTGTTGCGCTCATGGGTAACTCCGCTCGATCCATTGTGTTTGTCCGAATGTACGGAACTATGTCGTTGGTGAGAATGGCATTCAGCAGTGCCAACAAAAAGGTACTCTGCTTATGTGATCAAAGTGTATGGGGTGTGTCTGCACGGAAGGAAGGTACTCTCAGGGATCGTCGGGTCTCCGAGTGGTTCTGATCTTTTTCATGCGTGAAGGGGCAAATCCTTGGTTTCATTGCCCTGCAATGCCGGCAGATCCAATCGCGGGACCATCGTAAATCCAAGGTTTTCCGAGACTGTACCCTTTCATTTGTCGGCCTGTCTTTGTATCTTCACACGTCTGGTGTAGACCCCTTCAAAGACAGGCCGTTCCTTCGACACGCATGGTCCGTGACGGGGTTCGGGTGTTCAGCCGGCAGACGCCCGGATCTGCGCCGATATTGCTGTTATCCATCCGGAAAATGACCTTGTCAGGGAGTAGATACATTGGTTCAACCTCGCCGCGCACTGCTTAGTGTCACAGATAAATCGGGAATCGTGGAACTCGCCCGTGAACTGGTGCAAATGGGTGTGGAAGTTTTATCCACCGGCGGCACAGCCTCCTTGTTGGAGGAAAACGGTGTCACGGTAAACCAGGTCTCGTCCGAGACAGGGTTTCCGGAAATCCTCGGTGGTCGTGTAAAGACCCTTCATCCCCGTATTCACGGCGGAATACTCTATCGCCGCGGACATGAAGGCGACGAAGAGGATGTATCCCGTCACGGCCTGCGGGGACTGGACCTGGTTGCGGTGAACCTGTATGATTTTTCCGGGCGCACCGCCGGCGGTGTGACGGATGATGAGGCGATGGAGGCGGTCGATATCGGCGGCCCGACCATGATTCGTGCCGCTGCCAAGAACTGGCGGCATGTGATCGTGCTTACCTCACCGGAGCAGTACGAGGATGTTTTGGGGGAATGGAAGGAAAAGGGCGGTGTGTCTGACGAAACCCGCCGATCGCTGGCAGCGGCGGCGTTTGAGGCGACTGCGCGCTATGACCGGATGATCGCGGACTGGTTTGCCTCCGGCGCCGCGCAGGATGAAGGTCTGCCTGCCCGCCTCGATATCGGGTTGAAGAAGAAGCAGGGCATGCGATACGGCGAAAATCCGCATCAGCGCGCCTCATTCTACGTGGTTACCGGTGAAGAGGGACGAGGTGTCGCTGCCGGTCTGCAGTTGCACGGCAAAGCGCTCTCCTTCAACAACGTGATCGATGCCGACATCGCCTTAACGATGCCGTATGAGTTCGATCAGCCCGCGGTTGCGATCCTGAAACATACTACACCCAGCGGTGTAGGCATCGGGGCGACGCTTGCGGACGCTGAAGCGAAGGCGCGTGCATGCGATCCATTGAGCGCGTTCGGCGGCATCGTCGGAATGAATCGTGTCTGCGATGAACAGACCGCTGCGCAAATCAACAAGGCCTTCACTGAGGTTGTTGTTGCACCTGGTTTTGATGAGGCTGCGCTCGAGATCCTGAAGAAGAAAAAGAACATCCGCTTGCTGGAAGTGGATCCCGACGCCGTTCAAACCGCCGGCTTCGATGTTCGCCGTGTACTGGGCGGCATGCTTGTGCAGGACCGTGATGCGGGATTTCCGGAGCTGGATGACTGGAAAGTCGTAACGAAGACACAGCCCACCGAAGACCAGCTGCGCGATTTGGGATTCGCCTGGAAGGTGTGCAAATATGTCAAATCCAATGCGATCCTGTTTGCACGGGATGGTGCGACACTGGGGATCGGCGCCGGCCAGATGAGCCGTGTGGATGCGGTACGAATCGCGCGTATGAAAGCGACCGATGTCGAAATCGATCTGAGCGGTTCTGTCGTCGCCTCCGATGCCTTTTTCCCGTTCGCGGACGGCATGCTGCAGTGCGTGGAGGCAGGAGCGACCGCAGTGATTCAGCCGGGGGGAAGTGTGCGCGACCAGGAGGTGATTGACGCGGCCGACGAAGCGGGTATTGCGATGCTGTTCACCGGTCGTCGCCATTTCCGGCACTCGTAGGCAACACACCGGATGTGGTGTGCGGCACACAAATGCTTTTGTATATTTACCATATTTCAGCATTGTGATAGGCAGCTTCGGATGGATGCGGGTTTTATTTCTTTGAGGCAGGGCGGTATACTCAAACCGCGAAGCATAACAGCAAACACGACCTGAAGGATACAGGAACACGGATGCCCCTTTTCAGTTTTGGACGCTATCTCGCGAGTGACATCGCGATGGACTTGGGCACGGCGAATACGCTTGTGTATGTAAAAGGCCGCGGAATTGTGGTGCGTGAACCGTCCGTAGTGGCGATTCATAAGAATGACGGGCGTGTGGCGGCCATCGGCCGTGAAGCGCGCGAAATGATGGGGAAAACCCACGGCAAAATGGATGTGATCCGGCCGATGCGTCATGGCGTGATCGACGATGACGAAGTGGCCGAGATCATGATCCGCAGTCTGCTGAGGAGTGTAACCAAGAATCGCTTGATACGACCCCGCGCGATTGTGTGTGTCCCTTCGGGGGTAACCAAATCGGAGAAGCGCATCATCCGTGACGCGGCGGAGCATGCAGGGTGCCGTGAGGTACATCTGATCGCCGAACCGATGGCGGCGGCGCTTGGAGTCGGCCTGCCGGTGAATGATGCGGTGGGTTCGATGGTGATCGACATCGGCGGCGGCACGACCGAGATCGCCGTAATCAGCCTCTCCGGTATCGTAACGGATACCTCGATACGTGTCGGCGGCGACGAGATGGACGATACCATTGTGCAGTTCATGCGTCGCAACTACAATCTGTTGATCGGCGACCGCATGGCCGAAGAGATCAAGATGAAGGTCGGCTCGGCTGTGCCGTTGGAGCAGGAAGTGAGTATGATCGCGAAGGGGCGCGACCTGGTTGCCGGTATCCCGAAAGCCATCGAGATCAATTCCGTGGAAATCCGAGAAGCGATCGCCGAACCGGTTGGACAGATTGTGGACGCGGGCAAGTTGTCGCTCGAGAAGACCCCCCCGATGCTGTCTGCCGATATTCGGGACCGGGGGATTATCCTCACCGGCGGCGGCTCCATGCTGCGCGGTTTGGATCAACGATTGCGAGAGGAAACCAGTCTCCCGGTGAGTGTGGCCGAAGATCCGCTCACCTGTGTGGTGCGTGGAACCGGGTTGGTGCTCGATCATTTTGAGAAGTACGAAGCAGTCCTTTTGAAGAACTAGACCTGCCGTGAAACTTCGTGAGATTCTTGAAGGGTGGCGGGACGGTCTTGCATTGTTGCTTGCCGTTTTGCTCAGCCTGGTCCTGATGAATTCCGCAAACCACCCCAGCGCGGAGCGCTTCCGTAATGGTTTGGGGCAGGTGGTCTCCGTGTTCACCACACCTTTTACCCTGATTCCACGCACCGTAACAGTTTGGGGGCAAAACGCCGCTCTGCGTGCCGAACTTGTGCAGCTGCGCGGGGAAGAATACGAGTGGCGCGATGCCCTGCTTGAAAACGCTCGCCTGCGCAAACTTCTGGGGTTCAGGGAACGGCCGGATTTCCAATACCTCGCCGGGGAAGTGATCGCCCGCGATCCGAGTATGAACCTTTCCGGCCTCTTGCTGGACAAGGGGCTGGACGACTCAGTCAAGGTGGGCCAGGCGGTGGTGACCGCGGACGGTCTTGCCGGGATCGTGATCAGCGCCACATCGGGTCGGGCCGTAGTGCAGCTTGCCACCGATCGGAACTTCTCTGTCAGTGCGCGTGTTGAGCGAAGCCGTGTGGACGGAATTGTACGATGGGCCGGCGGGTATCGCCTTCGTTTCGACGACGTTCCCAAGAATCTGGACGTGAAAGCCGGCGACCGGATCGTGACCAGCGGCCTCGGCGGTGTGATTCCGGGAGGGATTCCGGTCGGACGGGTCCAGAAAGTCAGCAAACAGCGCGGTGAACTGTTCCAGACGGTGACCGTGGTGCCGTATGTATCCTTCGCGCGACTCGAAGAGGTGTTCGTCCTGGTGCCGACTGTTCAGGATGAACCGGAAACGGTGGAGGGGGAGCGATGAAACGACGCTGGTCCTGGATCGCCCTCGCGATTGCCGTCATCCTGCAGGCTACGATTGTACCTTACATGTCACTCAACTGGTTCCGTCCGGATATTACTCTGATTGTTCTGGTGTACATGGCTGTCCGCATCGGTGTGCTGGAGTCGATGGGGGCCGCCTTTGCCGCGGGTTTGCTGATAGACTCGCTTTCAGCTGGTTTCATGGGGCTCTCCAGTTTGTCCTATGCGGTTGCTGTATACACAGCAGGGAAGTTGTTCTACTATGAGGTGCCACTGCCGACCATGCGCTGGATGTCGGCGATGGGCGTCGCCGTTGTACTTTATGCTGTCATCTTCTCTGTCTTTTATACCTTGAATGCTCAGCCGGGAATCGGACGGATGCTGCTCGTCCATGCCTTTCCCACCGCTGCATACACCTGGGTGCTGGCTGCGTTGTGGTCGCTGACACCGCTCTATGAACGCCGCGAGGGGTACAAGCTTTGACGGCGCGCAGGCTGCAGGATAAGTCAGACTCACGGTCCGGAGGGCGAGCATGCTGAAGATGCGTTCCCGGGGCGAAAAAATGACTGTCCGTGCCCGTGCGGATGAAGCCCGACGGTTCAACGTCTCCCGTTTGATTTCTGTCGGCGGGTTGTTCTCGCTGGTACTTGTGCTGATTTTCGTACGTCTGGTACGTCTCCAACTGGTGCAGGCGGAAATCTACCTTCAACAGTCGGAAACGAACCGTGTTCGAGTTGTTGAAAGAGCGCCGTTGCGCGGGCTGATTCTTGACCGTGACGGCGAAATCCTTGTCGATAATTTCCCATCCTACAGTTTGTATG
>WJJA01000033.1 GCA_014729955.1 bacterium | reverse complement strand
CTTGTGACGGCAACCGAGATCGTCCACGACCTTGAGCGCATCTTCTTTGGAAGCGGGGTTGGAGACCTTGTGGGGCATGATGACGCATAGCAGGTTTTCCGCGCCCAGCGCTTCAGCGGTGAGGTAGGCGGAGAGTGCGCTGTCGATGCCGCCGGACAATCCGATCACCGCTTTGCTCATGCCGGTGCGGCGGATCTCGGTGCGGATAAAATCCACCAGCAAGGTGCGTGTGAGATCCACGTTCAGGTTCAGCGCCCGTTCGATCACTTGATCCCATTGCTCATGCATGGTTGCTCCCGGGTTTGATGATGACCCCCTGGTTACGCCGGCCGTTCATCATCACCGTAATCGGCTCGTCGAACCGCAGTCTCCGCACGTATTTCCCCTGCTCGACCGGATTGCAGGACAACAGCCACTCCCAGTCGAGAAAACCTTCCCCCATATCCGGATTAATGGTAAAATATCCAATGTTGAAGGCGGTGATGTTCTGGAAAAAATGCGCGCCCTGAGAGGGAGTCACGATGAAGTCCTTGAACCCCGTCTCCACAATCACCGCTGCGCCGTCGATCTGATCCCAGTCGACCGGAATGCCCAGCCATGGATCCGCCGTACCCCAGCGCCCGACACCGATGAGCAGGAACTTGCGGTTTTCCTGCTCCAATGTGAGATTGAAGCGGCTCACCTCCTCCGCAACCAGCTTGGACGCACCGCGGTCGTAATTTTCGCGGTCCACTACGATTGCATCACGAATGTCTTCAAGGATGCCGACACCAAGAACACGATCACTCCGGCAGAGAATATCCTCCTCCGGTACCGCATCGATGTCCATCTCCTGCAGCTCAGGATTCAGCACCAACGGTCGAAGCTGGAGGATGCCGAACTGTTTCGGCTGCTTGCGCCGTGTGGAAAGGTTGACGGCAAATTCCAGTTCGACCTCGTTACCCATGCCGGTGCGTCCCATTTCGAGAATGTGCGAAAGGATCGGAGCCAGCGGAAAGGTGTTGTGTTTGAGGATCGGGGCGAAGGTTACCAGACGTGTACCGGGGCGTGAGGTGCCGTCATAAATGGCATCGTTGTCGGGCGAGTAGGTTGAAGCAATCTTGCTCAGGACACCATCTTCCTCGGCTTCAGACAGGCGGTAGACCTCCGGTTCCATGGCATGGGTGCTGTCGGGCGTCCACTTCGGGTGGAGGTTGAGGGCGTAGAACTCGCGTTGAGTATTTGCCAGGATATCTTCGGTCAGCGACATCTGTACCATATGCTTCGGATAACGAGGACAGAACCGTACCGCGGCACCGCCGGTAACCACCTGCTCACCCAATCCAAGTGCGATGCTTGCGACACCGTCCTCCGGTTTCATCGGATCGGACGGGTAGAAGTTGTAAGAACGTGCGACACCGGAGATGTCCGGATAAAAGCGGTGGTCTCGTTTCGCACCGACCAGCTGTTGTACGATCACCGCCATTTTTTCCTCTTCCAGGCGATACGGTGTGCTGCGGATATAGCTCTTGGCCGCACGGGAAAACGTTGAAGCATAGACCTTCTTGATTGCGGTCAGAAGTTCGTTCAAGCGTTTCGACTTGTCCGTGTGGTTGTTCGGCAGCATGAAGGTGGAATAGATGCCGGCGAAGGGTTGATACTGTGAGTCTTCCAGCAGACTGGAGGAACGAACGGCGAGCGGTTCACGCATCATATCAGCCAGTGCGGTCAGCTCGCCGATCCATTTCGGCGGGAATGAGGCCTTCAGAAACAGTCGCAGGATTTCCTTTTCATCGCTAGAGTTCAGGGCCGGGTCTCGCAAACCGTTCTGGTCGAGGAAATCGTCGAAGAGGTCCGTGCACAACACGACGGTCGGTGGAATGGAGACCTCGACGTCCGGGTAACGGCTGCGGATGCCGAAGTTGTTGACGAGGTGGTTCATGAAGGCCAGGCCGCGTGCCTTGCCGCCCATGGAACCGGTGCCGATATGCGCGAAACCTTCGGAAGCCTCAAAGGCACGCCGGGAAAAATCGGTGACCATCCCCCGCCGCTGATGACGACGAAACTCCTTCAGCGATTGAACAATGTGGGTTCGAAGAGCCTCGGCATCCGGAAAATCGGAAACCTTCTTCGGACGCAGCTTCTGCGCAAGGGCAAACTCGGTTCTTGCCTTCAACCAGCGCGAAAAATGGTTTTTCTCCGCATGATAGAGCAGCGAATCGCTCGGGATACGTGCGACCTTCTCCTCCATATCCTTCATGTCATGAGAACGGTCGATCTCGGTGCCGTCCGGGAGACGGAACACGAAGTCGCCGAACGCGAACTGGTTCATCATGAAGCGGCGCAGTTGCCGCAGCAGCGTAGCGGAATCCTTGCGCACAAAGTCTGCGCCGATCGCATGAGCCTCCTGCTCGATTTCACGACGAAACGACTGCAGCAGTACGGGCATATCCGGTTTGCGTTCACGCACCGCCTGAGCGAGACGCAGACCGGCGTCGGGTTTCTTTTCTCCGCCCATCGGGAACTCGATGTCCGAGATTACGCCCAGGATATGGTCTTCATACTTGTCGAACCACGCCATGCCCTCTTCGTAGGTGTCCGACAGGAGGATTTTCGGCCTCGCACGCATGCGGAGCAACTTGTGAGGCAGATTCAAGCCTTCCGAAATCAAGCGATGAGATTGCTTGAACAGTTCGGTATAGATCAGGGGGAGATACGCGGAGTAGAAGCGGATGTTGTCCTCGACCATCAGAATGGACTGCACTCCCATGACACGGGAATCGTGATCGACATTCCACTTATCCTCAACCGACTTCACGATGCTGATAAGAATGCGGAAGTCGCCCTGCCACAGGAAGATGCGCTCGAAGAGGTCTTTCTTCGGGTGCTTGACCATATCACGCATTTCGCGCGTATCATACGCCAACAGCACGACCGGAATATCCGGCAGGGACTCTCGCATGGTCTCGGCGAACTCGATTACATCCATATCGCCGACTCGCATCGTCGCAATCACGAGGTTGATCTGATCATCTTCCGCCGCAGTTTCGAGCGCTTCGGAGGCTTTTGCGACACGCACGATGCCCGGCGCATGATAGAGGTCCTGCTCGATAAATTCGCTCGAGATCATCTCGTTTAATTGCCCGTCCTGGGCGAGGATAAACGAGTCGTACAGGCTGGACACGAGCAGAATCTTCTGCACCTGCTTTCGCATCAGGTTGCGAAATGCCGTGTACTGGGTGTTGTAATCGATTTCGCCGCGACTCAGCTGCCGCAGTTCTCGCTCGATGCCGCCGCCGTCATCGTACATGGATTGCCCTGTATGCCTTACAGTTGTGTGACAGGCATGTCTGCCCGTCTTTTACCGTCACATCTGCTCTGCCACCGCGTTGTGAGATGCAACGAGCGGTCTCTGCATGCCCCGCATCTCTGCCCTTCACCCACTTGATTCGCCCCGATCAGGGACGAAAAAGAAGGTCACCCTTCTCGCAGCCGGGTATTCACAGCATGATTCATTGTTCTAGCCCGAATATTTCATGAATGAAGATAACATTCTTTTCTAAATACTATATTAACAAAAAGATAATGTCACGCTGTACAGGTTTTCTCTGACACAGATTGTGTCCAGGCCAATCTCATCTATTCATTCCCCCTTCGGGCG
>WJJA01000226.1 GCA_014729955.1 bacterium | reverse complement strand
GCTTTCTTCTTCGCCGCCAAATCCTGCTCCTTACTAACGATCCCGGGGTTCTATTCGAAATAGTTGCCGAGTATCTCCAACACATTGCGTCCCTGCTCTTCGCCCATTTCAGGCAGCATCCGCAGGGCATCAAGACCGGCGTCCAGGACATCTTCCGCGGTTGTATACCCCGCGGCGAACAAGGTTTCACGGATCGCCGGGCTCAGTTCAGGTACATCCGCCAACGCCAATTCCTCAGAATAGTATTCGCTGTCCTTCACCGGCTCAATGGTGAACCCGGTGATCTCGCCTGCGAGACGCACATTCTGACCACGCCGGCCGATCGCCATTGACATCTGGTCGTCGGGGATCACAGCCGTCACACGCTTTTCCGGGTCGTGAAAGATGATCTCCAACGGAATCACCGGCTGCATCGCACGGCGAACCAACAGCTCCCGGTCGCTGGTCCAGTGAATGATATCGATTTTTTCATTGTTCAACTCACGAACGATCGCCTGGATGCGAACCCCTTTCATCCCAACACATGCACCAACCGGGTCCACACGCTGGTCATTCGAAACTACCGCGATCTTTGTACGGTCCCCGGCTTCACGGGCGATCGCCTTGATTTCCACAATATTATCGTAAATCTCAGGCACTTCCAATTCAAACAATCGTCGGACAAAACTCGGATCTTTGCGAGAAACCACAATCTCAGGGTCTCGATTGGTCTCACGCACCTCCTTGATGATTGCTTTCACAGTCTGTCCGCGGCGATATCGCTCGTTGTACACCTTCTCGGACGCCGGCATCACCACTTCGGTTTTGTCAATGTTCAGGCGTGTTTCAAAGCGGTTCACCTGGTGCACGTCTCCGATGACAATCTCGCCGATCCGTGTAGAGTATTCCTCGAACAGGTTGCGTTTCTCAAATTCCTTGATCTTCTGGATCAGATTCTGTTTCGCTGAAAGAATCAGACGGCGTCCAAAGGTGCGATGATCGATCACCTCCACAAATTCATCGCCGACTTCGATGTCTTCGTCCGTCTCGCGAGCCTTCGACAACGGAATCTCAAGCGATTCATCCTCGACTTCGTCGTCCTCGACCACTTCTTTCTCAGCATAAATCTCGATATCGCCCTTGTCGATATTGAAAATCACCGTGAAGTTATCGCTCTGGCCGTATCGTTTCTCAATGGCTTTGAGAAAAACGGATTCAATGATCTCCTGGAACACTTCACGGTCAATGTTCTTCGATTTGATCACTTCAGAAATCGCTGAAACGACATCCTGGTTCATCTTACTTCTCCAGCCGAGGACGGATTTCTACCACGGTAAACGTATCCGCCCTTCTCGAATTGCAGCGAGTGGTATGGTATCACCACCCTCCAGTACAATGTGCGGGTCCTCGACCGCTTCCAGTTTTCCCGTCGCCCTTCGCCCTTCTTCTTCACCCTCACCCGGATGAAGATGCAGCTCGACATCCCGCCCGATGTGCTTCCTGAACTGCCAGAGTTCGGTCAGCGGATGTTCGACGCCGGGGCTGGATACATCGAGCGCGTACGTTCTGGGAAAATCCGGTTCTGTGTCCAGAACCTCTTCCATGCGCCTTGACCAGGCCGCGCAATCATCTATCGTAAGACCCCGTGTACGATGATCCAGAACCACCTTAACATGGGGACGTCCACGAGAACCTTTTACCTGCAAATCGACGATGACAATAGCCTCATCCTCAATCGATTCGGCAAGTCTGGCCCTGATCTGTTCACGACTGGTCACAAAAAAGTCCCGTTAAAACAAAGAGTGGGTTATTAGCCCACTCTCGCATCGTTCAAGTATACGCCCGTAAGACCTTGAGAGTCAAGGCGGAACCGATTACTCCATGGCGAAATTCAACTCGGCCAGGGCGTACTCGGCATCATGTCTCAGGTTGCGCAGATCGGGATAGTCATCGATGACAGTTTGAAAGCGCGCCTGTGCGGTTTCAAAGTCCCCGATTTCCCGATAACAACGGCCGGCTTTGTAAAGTGCAAACGGCTTCAGATGGCCCATCTTATCCTTTGCGATAATCCTGTCATACATGGCCGCTGCCTCTTCGAAGCGCTCAAGGTTTTCCAGCGCAACCGCATAGCCGTCCATCGCGGAAAGGTCGAGGAGGTATTCTCCCTTATACTTTTCCAGGAACCTCTCATACTGCTCGGCCGCCTTTTCCGAATTGCCTTCTTCCAGATTGATCTGCGCCAGGGTAAACAGCGCCTCCGCGCCACCCGTCGTGCCGGAGTAATCGTTTGAGATCCCCCGCAACGCAGTCTTGGCCTGCTCGGTTTTGCCTTCGTTGATCAAGCCGCGGGTCTCTGAGAGAAGACTCATCGATTCTTCATTGCGCGATTCCCGCATACTGCCGATAAACAGCGCGACAATCACAGCCACCAGCAGCACACCACCGGCGATCATAAACTTCCGACCGTGCTGGTGGAAAAAGAGTTCGGCATCCGCTACCGTTTTCACCAGCGGATCCTGCTTGATTTCCTTGCGTTTCAGGCGTTTTTGCGCTCGGGCCATCGTCACATCACTCGGGTTTAAGGTCCATGGAGAAAAACAAATGCCCCCGGAGGGAAACAGCATGCAAATGTACGCTCGAATATAGGGAACGGCAAGAGCAACAAAGGAGAGCAACCCCGGATCAACTCCGCCGATCCTCCAATATCCTCCAGCGTCGGATGGCTCTGTCCAACCTCTGAACGAGCCGGCAGGCAGTTGAAAACCGTTGTATATTATATGCAGAGGCAAGGCTCTGCGGGGATTGTGTTTTTTTGTCCTATTCAGATTTTTTTCTCTTGACGAACCAGACAGAAGACCTGTAAGTTATGATCATGAAACGCTACCAGAACATACTGTTCGTTTGCGGGTTGGCAGCATTCATCTCGTTCGCCGCGTTCGCCGGCGCCCAGTTCAAGTCGTTTACCGCGGATTCCCGGGACGGCCATGCCGTGCTCAAATGGGAAACCACAACCGAGGTGAATGTCGAACGGTTTGCTGTCGAGAGGTCATCGGACGGCCAGGAATTCCACGAAATTGCCACATTCCCCCCACACGGTGCCAATGTTGAATACCGTTACATTGACACCAGCATTTTCAAGCAGACAGTGCGATCCTATCATTACCGGATACGCTGTGACGATGCTCAAGGTCATTCCCAGTACAGCGAGACCCGACGGGTGCATGTGGTCGTCTCAGGTATTCAGCAGACTTGGGGCAGTATCAAGGCCCTCTTCCGCTAGGCTGCCGGTCTCCGGATCAAACTCCTTTTCCAATCGACGCCCTGGTTACAGGGCTTTTGTTTTTTCGTACCGTTTCTGACCGGTCGGTATGTCGTGTTCAATCCCCCGGCTACAGACCGGGATCCGAGTTAGCCCGAATATTTCATGAATGAAGAAAACATTCTTTTCTAAATAAAATATTAACAAAAAGATAGTGTCGCGCTATATGGTTTTGCTTCGGCACAGAATGTTTTAAGGCAAACTCATCTATTCATTCCCCCTTCGGGCGGTCCCAACTGCGTCATCTGCTTTGTTGCGAAGGATTCGCGGTATGGCAATACAGCTTCATTCTTCGCGCCTCACATCTGACGCAGTTTGAACTCGTGAAATATCCG
>WJJA01000225.1 GCA_014729955.1 bacterium | reverse complement strand
TATTTCACGAGTTCAAACTGCGTCAGATGTGAGGCGCGAAGAATGAAGCTGTATTGCCATACCGCGAATCCTTCGCAACAAAGCAGATGACGCAGTTGGGACCGCCCGAAGGGGGAATGAATAGATGAGTTTGCCTTGAAAGCATTCTGTGCCGAAGCAAAACCCTATAGCGCGACACTATCTTTTTGTTAATATAGTATTTAGAAAAGAATGTTTTCTTCATTCATGAAATATTCGGGTTAGACCTTTGCACTGCAGGGAGTTGCGCTTCATATTATCAAAGAGGGAGCCGTTCATTCTCCAAAAAAACACGATCTGCCCTTGAAGCCGTATTTTGGATCAACGAGCTTATAGTTGACAGGATTGCAAAGCCGGTGTCAATTCTGATCCAGCCCTGTTGAAGCTGGTTCTCCGGCTTTCCCCGTTTCACCCAACGGCGACAGCCGTCAGCACGAGGTCCCTCATGATTCGATCGCTCCGTTTGTTTTCCGCTCTGTCGGTAGTCCTGCTTGTAGCTGCCGTCGCCTTTTCGTCGCCCTCAAGCTATCGCATTGATCTGCAGACCCGGTCCTTGCTGCCCCCCGAAGACATTGCACGCTTCTTTGCCGACCGTACGCCGGGAGAACCGTCGGCGGCGCTGGTTCAACTGTATCAGCATGTTCAACGGGATGAACGTGTGCGGTTCAGCCGCGCCGGCGTCCACCTGCAGACCTATGTCGGCGGCGGTGCATGGGCGGCGTATATCGAGCCCGATGTAACCTCATCGGACCTTGCGACATTGAAAGTGCGCTGGATCGGCGAGCTTGCCGCACGCGACCGGATGCATCCCTACATTGCGGAAGGACAGGCACCCGCCTGGGCGACCATGGACGGCGGTCGTGTGATATTCTCCGTGCGATTCATGCGCCCCCTGCCGGCGACGGAAGCGGAAGCGATCCTGATTGACATGGGTATGGAACCGGGTGAGTATGTTGAATTGACGCACACCTGGTACGTCGCAACCACACCGGACCGTGCCGGTGAACTCGCCTCACGGTCCGAGGTGTTGTTCGTGCAGTGGCCGTCCCCGCCGATGGACACGGTCAACGGTGACGCTCGTGAGATTACCCGTGCGGGTGAGGTAAACGAACCGCCTTATAACCTGACCGGCGAAAGTGTGACCGTGTGCGTCTACGACGGCGGTATGGTGGACACCAACCATCCCGATTTCGCCGGGCGTATCGACTGGGGCACCGGCGAAAACGGCAGTGTATCGGATCACCCGACCCATGTGGCGGGTTCGGTCGGCGGTGCCGGCCCGGAAACCTACCGTGGTATGGCACCCGGCGTCGGGCTGGTGACCTATGAATATGAATCCTGCAGCCCTTACTGCCTTTACAACAGCCCGCAGGACATTGCTGACAACTACCTGACCGCATTAACCGATTTCGGCGCTCAGATCGCGACCAATTCCATCGGCGCGAACATCTACGTCAATTATGCGCCGGATTTTTGTCACTGGCAGGGGGATTACGAGGAAACGAGCAGCCTGCTCGACACGCTTGTCAACGGCGGTCTGGGCGACAATTTCATTGTGCTGTTCGCTGCCGGTAACGAACGTGGTTCGGGCGGCCCCTGCGGCAGCACGTATGAAACCATGAGCGTCCCGGCGGGTGCGAAGAACATCATTTCCGTCGGCGCCACGGACGACAATGATTTTGCGTCCAGCTTCACGTCCTACGGCCCCACCGATGACGGCCGTGTCAAGCCGGATGTCGTCGCGCCGGGTGTGCAGATCCTTTCCACGCTGCCGGGCGGCGGCTACGGCAGTATGAGCGGCACGAGCATGGCCACTCCGATTACGGCGGGCAATACCGCGCTGCTCGTGGATGCGTTTCACACCTATATCGCACCGAGCACCCCGGCCGCTTCCACCATCAAGGCGATCCTGCTGAACTCGGCGGAAGACATCGGCAATGACGGTCCGGACTACATCTACGGCTTCGGCCGCGTGGACGCGGTACGCGGCGTGGAATCGATCATGGAGTATCGTTTCGTGGAAGGTGAGGTCGCGGACAACGGGACCTGGAACCAGACCTTCAACGTTGCCGCCGGCGAGGATGAGCTGAAGCTGACCATCGCCTGGACCGACGAGCCCGCTTCCGGCATCAACCCGACTGTCACGCTGATCAACGACCTCGACATCACCCTGACGTCTCCCGGCGGCACAGACTACCTGCCGTTCATCCTCGACCCGGATAATCCCTCCGACGATGCTGTACCCGGCGTAAATACCATCGACAATGTGGAGCAGGTGTTGGTGGAAGACCCTGAAGAGGGAGAGTGGACCGTGACGGTTACCGGCACGGATGTTCCTTCGGGACCGCAGGGCTTCAGTATCGCTTCCACGGTACCGATGACCGCCGGGGTTATGATCGTTCAGGGTGTGGTGACCGATGCCGTTGCAGGCAATCCGTTGGAAAACGTGACCGTTGGAATGATGGGCGGCAATGTCCGTGTCAACACTGACGAGGACGGTGAGTATCAGCTGTACCTGCTGTCGGAAGGCAGCGAGGAAGTGTTGCTGTTCGAGCAGTTCGGCTATGCGACCCAACGGCTGTATATCCCGATCCAGGCCGGTGAAACCATTATACGCGACATTTCGATGCACACCGCCCGGACCGGTACGGTCGACGGACTGGTCACCCTCGAGGACGGTACCCCGGTGTCCAACCTGACGGTCCATGTGGACAATCACCCGGAGATTACTATTTCCACGGGTGCGGACGGAAGATACCATGCCATCCTGCCGGCCCCCGGACTCTATCGTCTCTACCTGAGCGCGGGCAACCTGTTCGGTGAAGGCACGGTACACGTCGAGGAGGGCGAGAGCGACTCATTGGACATCGTTGTCGGCAACCGTGTCAATCGAGCGACGGTGGATGACACCTGGGGCTACATCGGCGTGGAATCGACCGACACCCATGGCTGGGCGCCGGCGGACTTCGTCTGGCATGCGATCGACCCGGACGAGGAAGGCGGACCCGGCACACGCATCGAAATCGAGGAAGAGGAAGACCCGAACCTGGTAGCACTGCCGTTCGATTTCAGCTACTACGGACAGGTCTTTGACGAGTTGACGGTGAATGAGAACGGTTTCTTCATCTTCGGCGATGGTACAGGGGAAGACCCGGACGATATCGCCACCTATTCCAACTCGCAGATTCCCTCGCCGGCCGGGCCGGCCAACCTGGTCGCCCCGTTCTGGGAGGACTTCAAATACAACCTGACGAACCTGTCCTACTATCACAACACCGATTCGTCGATCTTCATCCTCTCCTGGTACGACAGCCGTCAATGGCCGGACAATTCCACGTTCGAGAGTTTCCAGGTGGTGCTGTACGATCCGGAGGTCTATCCCACGCCGACAGGGGACGGGCTGATCCGTTTCAACTACCTCGAGGTGAACGACCCGGGCAATGCTACGGTCGGCATTGAGTCTCCGGACGAGGAGAGCGGTGTGCAGATGTCCTACTTCGACCATGAAGGCAATGGAGGAGTCGCGCCGACGGCGTCGCTGATCGATGATGAAACCTCGATGTACCTGATCCGCTACGTCGGCAGCATGGAAGGAACCATCTCCCTCGAACCAGCCGGCGATCCGACCACGATCCGGCTGCGTAGCGGACCGGTGATCACCTGGGCGGACGAGAACGGAGACTTCTACCATCATGGCCTGTTCCCCGGCACATCGACGGTCTCTATCGGTGCCGAAGGGTATGAAACCGTGCAATGGCCGATGACCGTGGATGGCTTCGAGCAGGTCGAGGACTTTGAGCTGACCCTGTACCAGATGGTGCCTCCTTCCAACCTGGACGGCTACCTGCTGAACCAGGACACCTACCGGTTGACCTGGGAAGAACCTTACGGCGGCGGCACCCTGGACGAACCGGTCGGACGATATCGTGTGTATCGGGACGGCAGCTTCCTGGCAGAAACCGAAGGCTCCCACTACGACGACAGCACCGTTGATCCGGAAAACGAAAACTGGTACTGGGTCACGGCGCTGTACCACGGCGGCGAATCCGACACCTCGAATCATCACCAGTACACCACCGATGTCAGCGGCGCGACACACGCGCTGCCGCAGGAATTTGCGGTGTCGAAAGCGTGGCCGAATCCGTTCAATCCGACCACGCAGGTGCGTGTCGCCCTGCCGGAAGCCGCAGAATTGAAGGTGATGGTTTACGATATCCTGGGTCGCGAAACCGCACGACTAGCCGCCGGACGGCGTGATGCGGGCTATCACACCCTTCACTGGGACGGCAGTGCCCATGCCAGCGGCATGTACTTCCTGCAGGTTGAAGCCGGCCGACACCGTGCTGTCCGCAAGGTCGTGCTGATGAAATAGGGAATATTTTCCGGTAGGTGAGGCAACAGACGTCGTTCTATTGGTCCGAGAGCCCGAATATTGCATGAATGGAGAGAGATTTCTTTCCTAATAACTATATTAACAATAAGATAGTATTGCGACATGCAGTTTTCACCGGCACAGATTGTGTCCAGGCCGAACTCATTTTTTCATTCCCCTTTCGGGCGGTCCCAACTGTGTCATCTGCTTTGTTGCGAAGGATTCGCGGTATTGCCATACTGCATCATCCTTCGCGCCTCACATCTGACACAGTTTGAACTCGTGAAATATTCGGAATAGGTGAACGAGAATGTCATCGTTCAGGGATTCCTGGAGCGGCATTCAGAAACTGGATGTTCGACGCTTCTCGGCCCGGGCGATGACATTCTGTTTCCACGCTTCAAGATCGTACGTTTCGCGGTCGAGATCGAGAATGTGGGAAGAATCGAGGTCGAACACCCGCGCCAGTCGTGTGAGGCGGTCTTTCCGCAAGGCGGCTACGAGGACAAGGGTCGGCTGTTCGACCCGCACACGGTCCACCGCCCAGGCATGCCCCAGCCCCTTGGCTTCCAGCAATCCGAGTTCATCCACCAGCAGGAGATCGCATCGTTCCCCGGCGCTCTGGAGCCATTGCGCGACCGTCTCGAATGCTTCGTCATCGAAGTCGAATCCCTTGCCGGGACGACGATCGCCCAGGCCGATCGACTCGCCCGGCTCGCCGGCGGCGGAGATGCGCTCGACACGTTCCTGCTGCTTGTGCGTGTCACGGTGGCCGTCGGCAGTCTGCACGAATCCACCGACATTCTTCCCTGCACGCCTCGCCTCGCATGCGAGGTCACGAAGCAGCGAGGTCTTGCCGGCACCTTTCCGGCCCGTCACGCCGAAGAGCACCGCCCGTCGCGCGGTTTCATAACGCACCCACATCGCAAGGTCGGCCAGCACAAGCACCGGTGCCTGGAACGTCCGGTGTTTCTTTCGCGCTTCACCCAGCGATCGTTGCACATGGGGCAGGGTGTCCAGGGCGGTGCGGAAGGCAGGGTCCAGGTGAGGAAGGCCGACACGACGTCCAAGCCCGATTATGCGCTCCCGGCTCAGCGACCGTGCCAGCAACACACCGGCGAATACCAGGCTGAACGCACGCAGGGACATCATGACTCCGGCTTGCAAACCTTCGACCGAAAAACCCGTAGCGATGCCCTCATGCTGCGGGTCCCCGAGCAGCAGGCCGGCGGCCGAGGTTACTACGATCATAACGCCCCAGAAGGCGGGCCGGCCGATGCGATGCAGGGTGGTGCGATCCACGGTGACACCATACAGCAGGGCCACTGCGGATGAAATCGCGACGGCGACCATCGAGCCGGAGAGTGCCGGACCGGCGATCAGAGCACCGACCCAGGGCGACCACCGTCGGACGGCTTTCCTTTGCCGTGAAGTGGGAATGGCTGAGTCGCGCACGTCTGCGCGCTCATCGGTTCCTGACGCAGGCTGCCCGTGTGCAGGTTCGAGATCAGTAGGAGGAGGGGGAATGTTCGGTCGTTCTTGACGTCTGAGGACTTCTTCACGCACCGCCCGCCCCCAGATCATGCCCAGCGCGCCGGCCGCTGCACCGAGGGTGGCCAGGAGCGCCAGGTACGCTCCCACTGCCCACCAGCCCTGTCCGGGATGGAGACCCAGGAAGCGCTCGGCACGTTCCAGCAGACGCAGCAGCAGCTCCGGCAGCTCGGCGCCGAACGCGATGGTTTTCACGATCAAGCCCTGCACCTGCGTGGCGAGCACTGCGAGGGCACCGGCAACGGGGCCGGCAACAGCCGCACGGCTTCCGCTCAGCAGAAACGCCAGGGAAACGAGCGTGCCCTGCATGACAATCGCCGTCATCGGCCCCGGCATCAGTCCTTCCGGCGACAGAGCACGCAGCAGCGCACATACCAGCGCTGCCCGCAATGCGAAGCCGTGTCGCTGCACCAGCATCTGCGATGCGGTCAGAAGGGCGACTGCTGACGCTGCCATGATGGCTCCCGCCATCGGCAGACGGGTCGCATGAAGAAAGCTGCCGACGGTGATTTCCACCGCGCCCCACAGCGCGCCGAACAGCGCCGCTTCCCGCCAGGCGGGAGGAATGATTTCACGTGTCGATGTCGAAATCGGTCATCATCCTGTCGTTTGTTGACGCAGGCTACCGTTGATTCATGTCAAAACCGGCCACAGGGTTTTTTCACCAACATGCCGATTTGAGACCTGCATCCCGCACAGGGACGGAATATATTAGCGCATGGGCTACTATGACGACAAATTGCATGCTCGCAGGCTGGAACGAGTGTACGAGCTTGCAACGCCGGCCGTCGAACGCTACCTCCGGGGCGAAATCGACTTTGTCAGGCAGCATTTGCAGTCTGACATGACGATGGTGGAACTCGGGTGCGGATACGGTCGTGTGCTGCCGGCGCTTGCAGAAGGCTGCCGGCTTGTGCTCGGCATGGACCTTGCGATCGCCAACCTGCGGCACGGCCGCTCATGTCTCGCGGCGCATCCCAGCATACGCCTGCTCGCCATGGACGCCGCCGAGCTCGCCTTCCCGGACCATTCCCTCGACGCCGTGGTCTGCATCCAGAACGGACTGTCCGCCTTCGCGGTCGATCCCGTCCGTCTGATTCAGGAAAGCCTGAGGGTAACACGACGGGGAGGAGTGCTGCTGTTTTCCACCTATGCCGAAGCTTTCTGGGAGCATCGCCTCGAGTGGTTCCAACTGCAGGCGGCAGAGGGGTTGCTGGGTGAAATCGATTGGGAAGCGACCGGCGGCGGTGAGATTGTCTGCAGGGACGGGTTCCGTGCAACGACCTTCACACCGGACGACTTCCACCGTCTCACCCGGGGACTGGATGCGACCGTGGAGCTGCACAACGTTGACGATACAAGCCTGTTCTGCGTCATCCGGCCGTAATACCGATCACTTCGACTTCATTTCCTGCTTCGCACGCAGTTTGCCCTCGATCATATCACGCAATTGCACGGACATCAGCGAAGAGAACTGGTGCACAAGATAGTCTTCGTGGGAGTCGAGACGACCGTCCGTGTAAATCACACGCCATACCTCGTCGATCACCTCGAGCTTTTCATCGTATGCCAGTTCGTTGTTGAGTTTACGTATGAAGGGGTAGATGTCGTTCAGCTCCCCGCGTGCCATATCGGCCAATTCCAGCAGATCCTCGGCGTTTTCACGATCCAGGTCGAAGCGCTCCTTGACGATTGCCTGGATGCGATTGCGTTCATCATCGCTGAACTCTTCATCCGCATGGGCGATTTCCAGCAGCAGAGCGGTCACCGCCAGTTGCACACGGCCGGTGGAAAAGGCACCGCCTTCGTTGTCAGGCGGTGAAAACAGGAAAGGGGAATGTGGAATCTTAGATCGCATGACGTGCAATGCCCTCTTGGTTCGGCTCGATACAAGAGAAAACGCAGGCCGGGATGTGCACCGGACCTGCGCTAACTTACAGGGTACAGCGTGAAAATGCCCGCCTATTTGCGATGCAAAATGATATCATCGAGGCAGTCGACGATTTCTTCGACTTTCGGTTTCGTGAGGCAGGCATCGGCGTTGACGGTCTGAGCTTTCAGCTCCATTTCACGGCTCATCAGACTTGAGTAAAGCACAACCGGCACCTCGTCGATGTGCAGGTCGGTTTTTACACGCTTGCAGAGAGTAAGGCCGTCCATCTTCGGCATCTCGATGTCGGTCAGGATGACATCGTAGTATTCCGTCAGCGACTTGCCTTCATCTTCCGCTGCCTTCTTCAGTTCGGCAATGCGGTCATAGGCTTCCTGGCCGTCCGTGGCTTCCTCGATCTGCTTGTAACCGGTCTTCGCGAGCTTCTTCACCGTGACCTTGCGAATGAAGGTCGAGTCTTCCGCGAACAGGATGCGCACCTGCTCACGCTCGGTCTTGGTGCCGCGCTTCTCCAGCTGAGTGTGGTCGGAAATCTCCGCCAGGTCCGGCAGGATATCCGCCGTAAGATATTCCAGGTCGACGATCATAATGTCGTGGTCTTCCACCGAAACCGAACCCGAGATGTAGGAG
>WJJA01000224.1 GCA_014729955.1 bacterium | reverse complement strand
GATGCATACCCTGTAATCGCAATGATGATCGCGATCGGATAATCCTCGCGAATCTTTTTGCAAAGACGAATTCCGTTCATGCCGGGGAGTTGAAGGTCAAGCACCTGCACCTGGATGTTGTCTTTGCGCAAGATCTCAAGAGCATCCTCACCCTTTTCGGCCGTCACAACTTCCATATCTTCACGTTCAAGATGCAGTCGGAGCATATCCAGGATTTCAGGATCATCATCGACCACCAGTACTCGCTTTCTCATCATCCCCTCATCGTTTGACGTTCAAACGGTTTCTTCCGTCCGTGCCGGCAGGAGGTTCGCCCTCACCGCGGATCCCGGTCGGCACAACCGTGAGGAACCCCGGCAGGACAATATGGTGTCGTACACCATCCATTCCGCCTGCAACGAATGTAGCGATTCTTCCCGCCCGGAACAATGGGAAATTCCCCTCCGACTGTCAGACCTTCCATCCGTCGAGGGCTGGGAAGGGAACCATTCCTCCTGTATTTTGGTTTTCATCAATACCAACACAGGCTTAACAGGCAGGACAAGTGGACCAGGACATGCAGAAGAACGAACAGACTCACAATGCCGACGCTGACGACGGCGGGACGATTCGCGAGAACACAGAACTGTTTCATATGAAAGAGCAGGGCGAGCAGCCCCTGTCCCTCACCTCCAAGCTTGACCTGCTGCCCCGTCGTCCCGGCTGCTACATCTTTAAGGATGAGAACGGCAAGATCATTTACATCGGCAAAGCGAAGGTGCTGCGCAACCGGGTTCGAAGTTACTTCACCTCTCGTGATGACGGGCGCTATCTCTACCCGTTGCTCGTGAGTCGTATTCGCGATGTGGAAATCATCGTGACCGAGACTGAAGTCGAGGCGCTGATCCTGGAGGCAAACCTGATCCGTCGCCACCGTCCCCGTTTCAACATGGACGTGCGCGACGACAGGACGTATCCCTACCTGAAAGTGACCCGTGAACCGTTTCCCCGGATCTTTCTGACACGCAAACCCGGTGGCGGCAGGGCGCGCTACTACGGACCGCTCTCCGATGTGACACGGGTTAAAGACACGCTGAATGCACTCAAGCAGGCCTGCCATATCCGTACCTGCAACCTGAAGATCACCGACGAGTCCATTCGTCAGAAGAAGCACAAGGTCTGCCTCGAATACCACATCGGCAATTGCATGGGGCCTTGCGAGGGTTTGGTGGACGAGAACGCGTATACGGACGGAGTGCAACGGCTTGTGGACGTTGTGCACGGCCGTACCGCACCCTTGAAGGACTTGCTCGAGCAGCGGATGCGTGAACATGCCAAAGGCTTGCGCTACGAGCTGGCGGCACGCACCCGCGACCAGATCCAGGCGCTCGGCAACCTCAGCCGACAGCAGACCGTGGTCTCGCTGAGCGAAGAAGAACGCGATGTGTTCGGGCTGGCACGCGAGGACAAGGACGGCTGCATTACGGTGCTGCGCATACGGCAGGGCAAGCTGATCGGACGGCACCACGCATACCTCAGCCGTTTGAGCGAACATACCGACGACGGTGAGATCCAGGCTCGCTACCTGGCGGAATACTATATGCCGGAAACGCGTGCCGTGCCCGCCGAGGTGCATGTGCCCGGACCGCTCTCCGGTGAGCAGCATGATGTGCTCGAAGCGTTTCTCACGGAAAAACGCGGGAAGAAGTGTGTGCTCCATACCCCGCAACGTGGGAAAGGCGTGCGCCAGATGGAGATGGCGGCGAAAAACGCGGAGCTGTTGCTGAAGGAGCACCGCCTGGCGAAGGAAAAACGGGAGCGTGTACCGTTGAGCCTGGTGGAGCTGCACAAGCATCTCAACCTGGACGACCTCCCCTGGGTGATCGAGTGCTTCGACAACTCCAACCTGATGGGCAGCCATCCGGTCTCTTCGATGGTGCGCTTTCGAAACGCCAGGCCGGAAAAAAGCCAATACCGGCGCTACAAGGTGAAGGGGGTGGAGGGGCCGGACGACTTTGCCTCGATGCGTGAAGTGGTGGGTCGTCGCTACCGCAGGCTGTTGCGTGAATCGGCAGCATTGCCGGACCTGGTATTGATCGACGGCGGCATCGGGCAGGTAAACGCCGCACGGCGGGAGCTGGACGAGATCGGGCTGAACCATCTGCCGGTTGTGGGCCTGGCGAAGCGTCTCGAGGAGATCGTGTCCCCCTTCGACGGCGGGGTGCTGCAGCTGCCGAAAACCTCCTCCGCGCTGAAACTGCTGATGCAGTTGCGTGACGAGGCCCATCGCTTCGCGATCACCTACCACCGCAAGCTGCGAACCGGCGCGTTGATCTCATCCACGCTTACGTCCTTGCCCGGTGTCGGCGATGCCAAAGCCAAGGCGCTGCTGAAGCATTTCGGATCGCTGAAGAATCTCAAAAACGCCACACCGGACGAGATCGCGAAGGTGCCCGGCTTCAGTGTAGCCGGCGGCAGACGTGTGCTGGAACTGCTGGGCGCCGCGGAGGATGAGAACGGGGAGCTGGGGGAGTTGAACGGGACTCACGATGAGTGAACACGGTTTGGAATGATACCGTGTGCAATATTACGCAGGAAACCGATGCGCAATGACGGAGAATCGGACCGTTTCGCGCGTTGACTTGCCGGTCGAACACGTGTATTTTCCACGCTTGTACCATGCCCGCGTAGCTCAGCTGGATAGAGCGTCTGCCTCCGGAGCAGAAGGTCTTGGGTTCGAATCCCGACGCGGGTACGAAGCAGCCACCCGCACGAGCTTTGACCCTTCAGGCGTCACGGCGCCTGCCTCGGATCTCATCCGGTCGTCTCGATTCACGCGAATACCTTCCCTGCAGGCGGGGTCCGTGATGATACACGCCGTCGTATGACGGTCAGGCCGGCCTCATCATCCCCTTGTGAAAAAACACTTTCCTTACGCTTTCTTATTGCGAGGGCAACGCTTCCGGAAGTATCATTTTTACAGCGAGCGAACCAAAATGACGGGACGGTATGCCTCGAATCCTTTTCCTCTCAACGGAATCCGGATGGCTGGTGCGGTACACCGCTCAGATCGGGCGGAAGATGATCCCCGGTGTGTGGGAGATCTGGTACAGCAGCAGCGACGAAGAGGAATCCCCACCCGAAGCAACCGCGGTAAGGCACCCGACCGCCGGCCTCTATCACGTTTCGCTCGAAGATGCCATGACGATTGCCTATGACATCGTCATCCAGATGAACAACCACGCCCCGCCGCCCGACCTGGTATTCGCCGGCCTGCCGATTCGTCTCTGCTGGCGTCCTGTCGACCTGGGGATCGAGGACAACTCACCCCTGGACGGCACACCGCCCGCCGATCTGCAGCAGCTGCAGGCCGAGTTGGAAAAGCGGATGCAGGCCCTTTTCAGCGACAACCTGCTCGAAGCGGGCTTGCGGATCCGACTCACCTTCGGCTCCCTTATCGACAACCTTACCGAAGGGGTGATGGCGCACGACAAGCATCGCCGCATCTTCCTCTGGAACCGTACGGCTGAGATGATCACAGGGTACAGCGCGGAGGAGGTGATTGGGAAAGACTGCCATGTGGTCTTCCCGGCACGTTTCTGCGGCGGGGATTGCTCGTTCTGTCTCAACCGTGATATCTCCCGTCCGCACCTGCGCTATACCAAGCATCATGTTAAACCGGACGGTGTGGTGCGAGACATTGAAATGTCGGTGGTGCCCCTGGATACCGCCGACCGCGGGGTGATCGGGGCGCTTGTGATCTTCCGCGACATGACCGAACTGAACCGTCTCAGGCGTGAAACCGACAACGAGGCCGGCTTCCACGGCATGATCGGGCGGCATCCGTCGATGCTGAAGGTGTATGACAGCATTCGTGAACTGGCGCGTGTCAATGTACCGATCCTGATCCAGGGCGAAAGCGGCACCGGCAAGGAGATGGTGGCGAAAGCGCTGCACGAGATCGGCGCTCGCTCGGATCGACCGTTTGTGCCGGTCAACTGCGGGGCGTTGCCGGAGGGTACCCTGGAAAGTGAGCTGTTCGGCCACGTGCGCGGTGCGTTCACCGGCGCGATCCGTGACAAGAAGGGACGGTTTGAGCTGGCGGACGGCGGCATCCTGTTCCTCGATGAAATCGGTGAGGTGTCGCCGCAACTGCAGGTGAAGCTGTTGCGTGTGCTGCAGGAGGGCAGCTTCGTTCCGGTGGGCGGCGAGAGCTCGATCAAAGTGGATGTGCAGGTGGTCTGCGCCACCAACCGGGACTTGAAGGAGATGACCGAGCGGGGACGGTTCCGTGTCGATCTCTACTACCGGCTGGCGGTGGTGCCGATTCGCCTGCCCGCGCTCAGAGAACGGAAAGAAGACATCCCCGCGCTGGTCGATTACTACCTCACGCAGGTCAGTTCAGCGATCGGAGCGGAAGTGGTGCAGATTTCGGACGATGCGCTTGAACTGCTGCAGCAATACTCGTGGCCGGGTAATGTGCGCGAACTGCGTAACGCGATCCAGTACGGTATCATCAAAACCCGTTCCGGCGTGATTGATGCGGCGCATCTTCCGCCTGAGATTCGCAACACTGAAGAGGAAAGCCTGCCGAAATCGTCGGTCGGACGCCCCCTGAAGCTGCAGGCAGACCGTGTGGAACAGGTGCTGACCGACGTGGACGGCAACAAGGCCAAGGCCGCACGTATTCTGGGGGTGAGCCGTACCACGCTTTACAAGTATTTGAGTGAAGAGTTGCCCCGCCTGTGAACGCTTGCCGTATGTATGTCCCAACCGGATCTGTTCAGCGGATGTGTTCAATGAACAGAGCTGTACAGTTTTGTTTCTGAACAGTCGAACCTGTTCGATTTTTCACAATTCGGTTCGCGTTGCCTCTTGAAAAACATGAGTGTAGGACGGTTGAGTCGCCGCCCGGCCGGTCTCATGTGCCGGTGTCGAGTGTTCAGAAATCCTTGTATGTCCTTTCTCTTGTACCCGCCTCGGGAGGATGCCACTCCCACTGAAAAAACCCTTTGAAGACAGGACGTTCGGCTGATCGTTCCCGAGAGTTTGCGAATTGGCACAGCATCTGCCTTGTGAAGAACAGTACAAGCTTTTGTCGGGAGAACGCGAACATGCCGCAACCCTATAACGAACATATACAGGATCTGCTTCGTCTCACTCGTGAAATGATGGTTCTGGCCGACCTGGGAGATCGAGACAGGCTGGATTCCAGTTGCGGTGTTCTGTACGGAAACCTGCGGGATGCCGCTTACAAGCTACGCAAAGAAGCAGAGCTGGAACGTTCGATACACATCGAAAGGGGGATCTGGGACGCGGACAGCAATATAGCGTCCACCCCTGTAGATCCATCTTGAAGGAGTGATCCATGCAGGTGAACGGAACGGATATCCGTGTGATCACAGGCGATCTGACGGATATGGACGTCGAGGCGATTGTTTTCTACGCCGAGGACAATCTGAAACTTGGATCCGGGTTCGGCAATGCCGTCACGATGCGCGGAGGGCCGTCCATCCAGGAAGAGCTGAAAGAACTGGCACCCTTGAAGCCGCTCCATGCAGTGGTGAGTGCGGCGGGCAATCTGAAAGCGAAGCATATCGTGCATGTGAACGGGCCGAAGTTCCAGGAACGCGATCTCGAGGGCAAGCTGCGTACGGCGATCTTCAACACGCTGCAGGCGGCGGAAGAAAAGGGGATCAAACACCTGGCATTTCCGCCGATGGGTGCCGGGTTTTACGG
>WJJA01000223.1 GCA_014729955.1 bacterium | reverse complement strand
TGCGAGGCGCGAAGGATGAAGCTGTATGGCAATACCGCGAATCCTTCGGAACAAAGCAGATGACGTGCTTGGGACCGCCCGAAGGGTGAATGAATCAATGGGTTTTTCTCTTTTACGTCTGGGTACAAACCGTCGCCGGGAGGAAGTGACAAATTAGGGAACATCTTCCTGTAAAACCAGTCCTTACCATAGCTCGCTTTCATCATTCATGAAATATTCGGGATAGAACCATCGGATCTCATAAAAAAGCCCCGTCTCGCCGGGGGCGCCGGGGTTGTCCAGATCATGCGGGAAGGGGCGGAGGATCACAATCCCTCAAAGTGCTTGCGAAGGATGATGAAGAGGTTCTGAGCGGCACGGCTGGTCGACTCGACATCCTGGATATACAGCGCATTGTCCGCCGTGATGCGGGCGTTCTCCATGTCTTTCTGCAGGCAGACCATTTTCACCATCTGCTGATAGGCTTCGTGATCCTCCTTGAAGAGGGATGCGCCGAAATAGGTCGCACACTTCTTTCCCATAAGGACCTCGTACAGCCGCTTGTTCTGCGACGGAACCTCCGAGTCTGCCACGATCGATTTGGACGGTTCCTGGAAGTCGTCCTCATCCAACGCCATGCGCTCTTTCAGAATGGATCGGATAGCGCTACGAGCCCGCTCCTGTTCTTTGGTACGAGGGAGCTCTTCCGGGGCGGGACGACGGGGTGGAGGTTTCTGCGGTATTTCTTCTGCCGGTGGTGGCGGAGGTGTCGGGACAGTACCTTGTCCTTCCGCTGAACGGTCCGGCTTTGCAGGTGCTTCGGACGGTGGCGGCTCCTCGGGAGAAGCCGTTGCGGTCCCCAGGTTCAGCGATTCGTCTGAATCCGCCCATTGCTTGCCGCCCATGCCGAACAGCTCGTCAAAGGCACTGTCCGTGTCTTCTGCCGCATCTTCATCCGTCTCTTCAGCGACTGCTGCATCATCCTGCTCAGCGACCGTTTTGCCTTCAGCCTTTTCAAGTTCGGGTTCCTGCTCTTCTTCGGGACCCGCGTCATCATCGTCTGTCGCCTCGAGAAACTCCTGCAACTCCTCGTCATCGTCCTCAACGTCCATCGCCAATGAATCAAGAGACGGTTTGCCGTACGGGACTCCTGTATCCACCGGGTCCCACTCTTCGCTTCCAGGGACCGCGTCGGACTCTTCTCCAACGGGCTCTTCCTCTGCGGTTTCTTCCTCTATGTCTGTAGGACCGGACAGGGAGTCGTCTTCGACGCTTTCCTCTTCTGCTTCAACTTCAAACTCATCTTCCCCATCCGCTGTATCGTCCGCAATCCCTCCCGAGAACTCGAGTTCGGCATTCTCCAAAGCGGGTCGTGTGAACGATTCGTCTTCCGTCAGCGCTTCGGGTTCGGATTCCTCCACCGCCCGTTCGGCGTCGGCGGCAGTGTCGCCGGACTGAACGGCCTCTGCCGTATCGTCCGACGCTTCGGTTTCCCCGTTGATCCCGAACATGTCGAGGAAAGCTTTCTCTTCCTCATCGGCACCGGGCTTTTCGACCGATACCTCTTCCGCCCCCGCCGCTTCGCCCGAGCTTCCGAACATTTCCTGCAGCGCCTCTTCTTCGTCTTCGGGCTTCGTGTAGACCGGCGCGGCATCCGCCAAGGTACGTGCCGTTCCCATATCCGCAACGAGACTTCGTCCGACGCTATAGGTTTCTTTCAGCTTCAGGTATCGAAGGGTAATGCGTGCGAATGCTTCACGGGTCAGGGCACGTGTGCCGAACTCCCGCTCGGTCAGGAGGACGGATCCCAGAGGGTCCAGGCCGCTGACGTCACAGATTTTGGAAATCAGTTCGAGATTGTTGCGAGTCTGCGCTTCCCCGGGCGGGCTCAGTACCTGGACACGTTTAAACACCCGATCGGTGAATGTCTGCGGGTCTTCCATCGCCATACGCAGGCTGAGCGGCTGTGTGACCCATTCCGTAAGGTTGCGACTGAAGACCTTCTGGATGGTCTCCCTGACAACCGCTTCGGGCAGTGTGATCATGTCTGACAGGCGTTCACGAAGCTTTTCGCGTGTCTCCGCATCGGAACGTTGCGCCAGAAACCGACTGGAGCTCATGGTTTCCAGTTCTTCATCGATTTTCTTTTCGCATTCTGTCAGCAGATCATTGCGCAACACCTCCGGCATGGGAATCGAATGGAGATGTTCGAGAGAGACCCGGCCGCTTCGACCGACGATCTCGAAGGTCCAGTATTGTGTCAGTTTTTCCAGAGATTGGTTGTTCATAGGGGTGCCTCGATATCCCCAAATCTATGTTGAAAGCGCCGGCAGTTTCGTACCCCGGGGCAGGGCACAGCGTTGCTTGCCGACAGGCCGGTGCATATGAATGGATGCGCTACCGGTATTCTGTCATGATGCTGTCCAGATCTTCAACCGTCAAGGCAGGCTGTTCACTGTGATCGCGGATGGCGTCTGCTATATGGGCCAACCCTCTCGCGTCCAGCATTTTCACCAGCAGCGATGAATGCAGGTACCGCGGCGGGGCGGGATTTCCCATGCCTGCAACCTCAAAGATGCGCAGCATGGATTCCCGAATGGCCTGGTAGCTTTCATCCTCATCGCGCCGATCCAGGATCGCACGAGCAAAGTTTTCCACTTTGCGCGGGTGAATGGTGCCGCTTTGGCGTTGCAGATCCTCCAGGAGGGTCTCAAAGAAGGGATCCACCAGCTCATGCTCAATCAACGCTCGCAGCAGTGACAGCATTTGAACGGCCTTGCCGCCTGTGCTTTCGCGGAAAAGCTGGGCGATCGCCTTGGCCGGATCGATCGAACGCGCAAGGTCAAACCGCATCGCCTCGCGGATCATGCGTTCGAAATCCGGTTTGGTGACCATCCAGTGCTCACGCAGAACCTGCAAAAGGTTCCGCACGGCCGCTACGACCTTGTCATTGCTAAAATCAAATGGTACGCCTTCGGTGCGAATCACCTGCATCGAGAGACGATGGAAACGGAAAAAGAGGTGACGGCGCACGTTCACACTGAGCTTGGACAACGGGAGTGAACTGAACGGCACCTCGTTTTTGCCTTTCGGCCAGTAGCCCAGATACACCTTCACGGCACGGTCAAGTAAACTGCCGAGCATCTGTTCGGTGATCGGCTTGTCGCTGTTGTCCGCAGTCTCTGCGGGCGGGACGGCCGCCGGTGCTGATCCGGTATCGTTTTCCTTGATGTCTGTGTCCGACACCAGGGAAAACATATCGAAATTGCGACGGTCGGAGGTGTTGTCATCTCCCAATTCGCTGTCCGGCACCCCCAGCACCTCTTCCATCACCTCTTCGGGGGTAATAAAGTCGCTGTCCTCAGCCTGGTCGTCGTCTGTCACCACCGTAAGCCCTTCAGGCAGATCCTCGACCTTCCCGCCTATAATCTGCGACTCCGGCTCCGGCTCAGGGTCCGGTTCGGGCTCCGGCTCGGGTTCCGGCTCCGGTGCCGGTTCCGGCTCGGCGGCAGGCGCTTCTTCCTCGTCCGCATCGCCGTCGAACACGTTGTCCTGACGGGCCTGTTCCTCGTCCTTCCGGCGTGCGGCTTCAAGCAGGAGACCCTGCCAGGACTGGGCGATGTTATGTTCCGGGTCGCTTTCCGGTGGCTCCAGGCTGAACTGGCCTCCGGTCCATCTGAAGATTTCGTAGAACGCTTCTTCGCCGGTCAGATTGTTGCATTCGGCCCCAATGATTTCGCCGTCGACAAAATGGCAAACCCCTTTGCCCTGATTGGCGGTGATCTTCAGGGAAACCGTGCGCTGACTCAATCCGATAAGCTGAATAATATCTTCGAGGTTGAATGACTCGATGGTGCCGCCGAATCCCGCCGATTCCTTGTCCTTCAGGGATTCCTGGACGATTTTGGCGAGATGTGCGATGTCGAAGGGCTTTTCGATGTACCGTACGGCACCCCGCTTCAAGCCTTCCTTGCGCAGTTCCGGCGAACCATACCCCGTCATGATGATAAACTTGATCTGGGGATACTGGGATTTGACACGCAGCAGCAGGTCAAGGCCGTTGATGGCAGGCATGCGAAAATCGCTCAAGACAAGAGCGATGTCTTCATGCTCAGAGAGCAACGGGAACACCATGCGGGGGTCATTGGTGGTGATGGGCTGAATGCCGAAATCATGTCGATTGAAATAGTCACCAATTGCGATGGTGATATCTTCCTCATCATCGACAATCAGGATTTTCACGGGCTGCTGAGCCACCCTGAAACTCCCTTATGACCGCTTGGATTGCACGGTCATGGTTTGGGTTATTCCTTATCCTCGTTACCGTCTAACCATGCCGGGAACATACCCTCACCCTGCTCACCCTCTTCGCCGGATTCCTCCTCTCCCTCTTTTTTGCTTTCTTCAGGAGCGTCCAGGAATTCGCCGAGGGCGTCCGACGCCTGCTCGGCGTACAGCTTGACCAGACCGAGGTTGGTCTCGCTTCCAAAAACGACAATCAGGATATGTCGCTCGCCGGCTTTGATGACAAACAGGGACGTATTCTCGCCCTGGTGAGTCAGTTTGTTGAACGCCGCCTCACCCAGAATCCGGGCGACTTCCGCCGTGGCTCCAAAAGATGCGGCAATCAAAGCGGCGAGTGCAACCCGGTCATTTTCGATTTCACCCGCCTCCGCGACGAGGAAACCGTCATTATCCACCAGGAAGACCCCGTCGGCTTCGGCTTCGCTGACCACCCGGTCAAGGATCGCCTGCGTGCGATGGAGATTGTCAAGGTCTCGTTCAACATCCTGTAAATTCAGCATCGTCACTTACCTTTCGATCCAAAAAGGGTTGAGACTTTTTTCCAGAAACCACTCCTGGCCGCTTCGGAGTCCGGTTCCGCCAGTTCTTGTGTCTCAGTCATCGGGGTGTCGTCATGCTGCATCGGCGCAGGCGCGGGCTTCTCCTGAGGCTTCGGAGCTTCTGCGGGCTGCTGAGCCGGATCGGCGCTCGGTTTCGGTTGCGCCGCCGCAGGCTTCGGTTTCGGCTTCGTAGCGCCGGTATCCGCAGCCTCGAGTTTCTGCTTGATGTCCTGCACGACCAGAGCTGTAACACCTTTCAACGTGTTGAACACCCCCTGGCCGGTCGTCGCAACGGACTCAAAATGTGCCAGGTTATTCGGGTTTAAAGCCTGGTTCAGCTCTTCCACCGAATACACCGGGGAAAGGTCTCGCTTGTTATATTGCAACACAATCGGCACATTGGCCGGATTGATGTTGTTCGCCTCGAGGTTTTCCCGCAGGTTTTCCAGGCTTTCGATGTTCTCTTCCATCTTTCCGTGCTGGGAATCCGCGACGAACACAATACCGTCCACACCCTTCAAGACAATCCGGCGAGACGCGTTGTAATAGACCTGCCCGGGCACCGTATACAGCTGCATGCGCACACTGAAGTCACGGATCTTACCGATTTCGATCGGCAGCAGATCGAAGAACAGAGTGCGGTCCTGCTGGGTCGCCACACTTGTGAGGTTGCCCCGCATTTTGTCCGGCACTTTCGCATGGATGGCCTGCAGGTTCGTCGTTTTCCCGCAAAGACCCGGACCGTAATACACCACTTTGCAGAGAATTTCCCGCCGTCCGAAGTTGACGGTTGCCATTGTACCTCCCTCGCAGCGCGATTACATCCGCTTAAATTCTTCGCGCAACGTTCTGCGGATTCGTCTCGCCTCAATGCGAACCAATCCGAGATTCGCATCGGCATCCATCACCAGGACCAGGATCCCGATGTCCATGTTGGCGATGGCGATGACCATCCCCTCTGATTCACACTGGGTCCACTCCCACTCTTCAAACGCCTGCAGCCCGATTCGGCTGATCAGCTTCTTCACCATCAGCGCGGAGTGGGGAGCCACCTGTTCCGAGGTATCACCGGCATCGGCAATGATCAAGCCGTCCTTGTCCACAAGCAGCGCGCCGTTGACACCGTAAATCCTCGCCAGCTTGTCCACCCATTTGATGTCCATCAGGTGAGCTCCTCATGTAACGTTCGTCCAAGCCGCTTAATGTAATTCTCGCTGGCGCCTGATATGATTTTGAACGCAGTGGTCGGCCACGAAATCAGGAAAATGAACGGCTCATCCTTCTCCAGAGTCAACACCTGATCCTGATAAAAGAAAGCCACACGTTCCGGTTCCTTGCCTTCGAAATCGTTCAGGCGCAGGTAAATGTCACGCACGAGGTCGGCTCCGATGGCGCTGTCACGATCATTCACACGATCCGTGGCACCGGACTCCTCGCCGTAATCCAGAATCGGCAACCCCTGGTTGTTGAACACCAGGATACGCTTCGGTCCCTTGGATTTCGGCACGCTTTGCACCGCCTTTTCAAAATTGGAAAAAGGACGGTCGCTCTTTGAGAATCCCAGCATTAAAACCCTCCTTCAACGAAGGTAGTGAAGTCCGCCAATTCCGTATCGATCGATTCAGTCTGGTCCGGCTCCAAACCGAGCAGGCCGCGATCCCGGTACGTCAGGAATCTTTTTATCGCCTGCTCCAGATATGTAAGGCTTAACGGACCGTCATACAAGGCCGCTTCAATATCCACGACCGGTACCCAGGAAGCAAGGCCCCGATTCGAAAGAATCAATTGTACCACCGGAGTAAAATCATACGACTTGAACGCGGTTTTGCGTTCAGGATCCAACTCCAGCACCATTCGCAACGC
>WJJA01000222.1 GCA_014729955.1 bacterium | reverse complement strand
GGACTCATTTATTCATTCACCCTTCGGGCGGTCCCACGCACGCCATCTGCTTTGTTCCGAAGGATTCGCGGTATTGCCATACAGCTTCATCCTTCGCGCCTCGCATCTGACGTACTTTGAACTCGTGAAATATCCGGGCTAGTTAAATTGCTGTTAAAGACCCTTCTGAGTGTCGGGTCAACCCCTCTGACGCCGGTCATGAGCAGATACAACGTCTCGACAGCGTTTTCAATGCCCTCAATATAAGGACCTCACGGGCGTGTAAGCCGTGTTGGTGCAATCATCGAGTTCGGGAATCCGAACACAAACCGGGCTTTTCCACACCAGACCATAGAGGAGGTACACCATGTCGGCACCCAAGCGTATAGTCATTGTCGGGGGCGGCTTCGCAGGGATGAATGTCGCCCTGCATTTAAACCGTACCGATACCGAGGTGGTGCTGATCGACAAACGCAACTTCCACCTCTTCCAACCGCTGTTATACCAGGTGGCGACGGGCACCTTGTCACCCGGGAATATTGCATCGCCTTTGCGTGCCCTTGTTCGCAAGCAGAAGAATGTAAGCGTGGTCCTGGGCGAGGTGACCGGTGTGGACACGGACAGCAGGGAAGTCATCCTCGAGGACGGTCGGATTGCCTATGATGCCCTGATCCTGGCAACCGGTGCGCCCGGCCATCACTATTTCGGCAACCCGGAATGGGGGAAATACTCGCCGGGTTTGAAAACTGTAGAGGATGCCACCCATATCCGCTCCCGTATCCTGTTGGCTTTCGAGGCGGCGGAGCGTGAATCCGACCCTGAGATGAAGAAAAAGATGCTCACCTTCGCCATCGTCGGCGCCGGGCCGACCGGCGTGGAACTGGCGGGCGCGATTGCAGAGATCGCACGTCTCACCCTGCCGGGCGAGTTCTCCACCATTGATCCGAAACAATGCCGTGTGATGCTTGTCGAGGGGCTGGACCGTCCCCTGCCGATGTTCCCGGAGGAGTTGTCCGAAAAGGCGAAGCAGCATCTTGACGAGGTCGGCGTCGAACTGCACCTGAACTCGTTTGTCCGCGATATCGATGCCGACGGGTTCTCGGTGGAAGTCGACGATGAGATGCATCGTTATGACTGCCGCAATGTCCTGTGGGCCGGCGGTGTGCAGGCATCGCCGATCGGCGGGGTCCTGTGCGAAAGCGGCCGATGCGAGACCGACAAGCAGGGTCGTGTGAAGGTGAACGAATACCTGCAGGTGCCCGGGCTGGAGGAGGTCTACGTGATCGGCGACCTTGCCCATGCCCCCGACGAGAACGGCGATCCCCTTCCCGGACTGGCGGCCGTGGCGACCCAGCAGGGCCGCTACATCGGGCGTTCGATCAAACGCCGTCACGCCGGGAAACCCGTTGAGCCGTTCCGGTACAAGAACAAGGGCATCCTCGCCACCATCGGGAAATCGAAAGCGGTCGCGGACTTCGGGAAGACGAAGCTTTCCGGCTTTACCGGCTGGATCACCTGGCTCATCGTGCACCTGATCCTGATGATGCAGTATGACAATCGCCTGATGGTCCTGGTCACCTGGTTTTACAGTTACTTCACCAACGGCCGGAATGCCCGGATGATTACTCATGCCGGGCCGACGCAGTACAAGCGGGATAAGCGGGAAGGAGAGCTTGCCTGGGACGAAAATCGCCGTTGGCGGAAAGAAGCCTGAATGCTACCTTAGAGTTAGTTTGTCGAAACAATCAATTCCTTCTGGAAGGACAGATATGGCAGCAGAGACGAACACCGACCGGTTGACTCGTGAAATCATGGAGCAGGAGAACCATGAGTGGATCGAGGCGCTGGAATATGTGATGCAGAGCCAGGGCCGTGATCGTGCCCGAGACCTGCTGCGCACCCTTTTGCAGCATGCTTCCAAACGCGGCGTGCCGGCCAATTTCCCCGGCAGCACGCCGTATGTGAATACCATTCCCCATACAGATGAGCCGCCCTACCCCGGCAGCCGTGAAATCGAACGACGCATCAAGAGTCTCGTGCGCTGGAACGCGATGGCAATGGTGGTGCGCGCCAACCGTGAACGGGACGGCATCGGCGGGCACATCTCCACCTTCGCCTCGGCGGCATCCCTCTATGAAGTGGCGCAGAACCATTTCCTCCTGGGTCCCGATGCGGACGGTGGCGGCGACATCGTCTATTTCCAGGGGCATGCCTCGCCGGGGATGTACGCACGCGCCTTCCTCGAAGGACGCCTGACGAAGAAGAACCTGGAAAACTTTCGCGCGGAGCTGAGCCCCGACGGAGGCCTTTCGTCCTATCCCCACCCCTGGCTGATGCCGAACTTCTGGCAGTTCCCGACGGTGTCGATGGGCCTGGGGCCGATCATGTCGATCTACCAGGCTCGCTTCAACCATTACCTCAGCGACCGGGGCATCAAAGATACCGCCAATCAACGCATCTGGGCGTTCCTCGGGGACGGCGAGATGGACGAGCCGGAATCGATGGGCGCGCTGACGCTGGCGTCACGTGAACAGCTTGACAACCTCACATGGGTCGTGAACTGCAACCTGCAGCGCCTTGACGGTCCGGTGCGCGGCAACGGCCGTGTGGTCCAGGAGCTGGAAGCAGCGTTCCGCGGGGCAGGGTGGAAGGTGTACAAGGTTGTGCTCGGCAGCAACTGGGACCCGCTGCTCGATGCGGACAAGCAGGGGCTGATCGTGAAACGCCTGGGCGAAATCGTCGACGGCGACGCGCAGCGCTATTTTATCTCCGACGGTTCCTTCGTCCGCGAGCACTTCTTCGGCAAGTACCCCGAGCTGGCCAAACTGGTCGAGAACTGGTCCGATGAACAGATACGCAACCTGCGTCGCGGCGGGCACGATCCGCACAAGATCTTCGCCGCGTTCAAAGCTGCGACGGAAACGAAGGGCCGGCCTTCTGTCGTTCTCGCCCAGACCATCAAGGGATACGGCATGGGCGAAGCGGGTGAAGGCAAGAACATCACCCATCAGCAGAAGAAATTGAACCTGGAAGAGCTGAAACACTTCCGCAGCCGGTTCGGCATCCCGATTTCGGACAACGAGATCCAGGATGCGCCGTTTTATAAGCCGGAAGACGATTCCATCGAGATCAAGTACCTGAAGGAACGTCGCAAGGATCTGGGCGGTTCGCTGCCCCAACGTCGGGAGGAAGCCAAGCCGCTCACCATCCCCGGCGACGATGTTTTCGGGGAATACAAAGAGGGCTCCGGCGACCGCACACTCGCGACCACCATGGTCTACGTCGCGATCCTGGGCAAGCTGTTACGAAACAAGAAGATCGGAAAGCATATCGTCCCGATTGTGCCGGACGAGGCACGTACCTTCGGCATGGAGGCGCTGTTCCGCCAGGTCGGGATCTACGCCCACACCGGGCAGCTCTACGAACCGGTGGACAGGGAAAGCCTGCTGTACTACAAGGAGGCCAAGGACGGCGCGATTCTCGAGGAGGGGATCACAGAAGCCGGTTCGATGTCCTCCTTCATCGCGGCAGGCACATCGTATGCCACTCACGGCGTGCCGATGGTTCCCTTCTTCAGCTACTATTCGATGTTCGGGTTCCAGCGCATCGGCGACCTCGCCTGGGCGGCGGGAGATGTGCGCGCCAAGGGCTTCCTGATGGGCGGCACCGCCGGGCGTACCACGCTTGCCGGCGAAGGGCTGCAGCACACCGACGGCAACAGCCATGTGCTCGCCCTGCCGATCCCGAACCTGAAAGCCTATGATCCCGCCTACGCTTATGAAATGGCGATCATCATCCGGGACGGCCTGAAGCGGATGTACGAGGACCAGGAGACGCTGTTCTATTACATCACGATGATGAACGAACAGTACCAGATGCCCCCGATGCCCGCAGGCGATGATATCGAAGAAGGCATCCTGCGCGGGATCTACAAGTTCAAAGCCTCCGACTCACAGGCGAGGAAAAAGAAGGCGCATCTGCTCGGGTCCGGCACGATCCTCAACGAAGCGCGCGAAGCGGCGCGCATCCTGGAGGAGGACTTCGATATCCCGGCAGATGTCTGGTCGGTGACCTCCTACAAGGAACTCTACATGGACTGCACCGACAGCGACCGTGCCAACATGCGCAACCCGAACGGTCAGGCGCGCAAAAACTTCCTCGAGCAGCAGCTGGAGGGCGAGGGCGGTGTGTTTGTCGCGGCGACAGACTACATGAAGGTGCTGCCGGCGATGATCGCGAAGTGGATGCCGGAGCATTACGCCTTCCTCGGCACTGACGGCTACGGGCGCAGCGACCACCGTGCCGAGATGCGTGACTTCTTCGAAGTGGACGCTCGTCACATCGCTTTCGCGGCTCTGACGGAGCTTTCCGCAGCCGGTCAAGTCTCGAACGCTGTGGTGAAGGACGCGATGAAGACGTTGAAGATCGACGGCGACAAGCCGAACCCGGTGACCCTGTGACCGTTTCAAGAATACGAACCACAATGGACATACGATCATGCTGAAAGATGTGAAGATACCGGAAATCTCGGAAAGTGTTGAATCCGGTGATGTCACCAACGTCTTCGTAAAGGAAGGCGACACCATCAGCGAGGACCAGGGCCTGCTGGAACTGGAAACCGACAAGGCGGTGGTGGAGGTCCCGGCGCCCTTCGGCGGCACGGTACAAGAGGTGCTGGTGAACAAGGGCGACACGGTCCAAATCGGGCAGGTGGTGTTCAAGGTGGAAACCGAAGCCGAAGACTCTGCTGCTTCTGAGGCGCCGGACGACTCCGAAGAAGCCGCTCCGGAGGAGGAAACGGCCGAGGAAGCGAAGGAGAAAGATTCCACGCCGAAGGATTCGCCGGACAGCGAGGAGGAAATCGCCGGAAAGGCAGACGCCGAAAAAGAGAAAGAAGCGGTGAAACGTCGCCCGGACGGCACCACCAAACCGCCGGCGTACGAGTCCAAGGCCGATCCGAAACGTGAGGGCGGTCCGGTGCCGGAGTCATCCGAGGATACCCAAGGTCCGGATATTCACAACCCGCCCCCGGCGTCCCCGTCCGTGCGACGGTTTGCCCGTGAAATCGGTGTCAACATCCGTGAGGTGGTCGGCACCGGCCATTACGGCCGGATTACCATCGATGACGTCAAGGTGTATGCCAAGCGTCGTCTCACCGAACCGCAGAAGGCCGCCCTGCCGATGCAGCAGCAGCCGCTGCCGGATTTCGAAAAGTGGGGCCATGTCACCCGCGAGAAATTCAACAAGGTGCGTCAGATCACCGCCGAAACGATGGCGAACGCCTGGGCGACCATACCACAGGTGACACAGTTCGAAAAGGCGGACATCACCGACCTGGAAGAGTTTCGCAACCGTTTCGCAAAGAAGGTCGAGAACGAAGGCGGCAAGCTGACGGTCACCGCGATCCTGATCAAGGTGCTGGCGCTGGCGCTCGAGTCGTACCCCCGTTTCAATGCGAGCATCGACATCGAGAACAGCGAATATATCTACAAGGACTACATCAACATCGGCATCGCCGCCGCCACCCCGCGCGGCCTGCTGGTTCCGGTGATGAAAAACGTGCAGGACAAGTCGATCACCGAGGTGGCGATCGAGCTGGCGGATCTGGCCGGCAAGGCTCGTGACGGCAAACTGAGCCCGGACGCGATGGAGGGCGGCACGATTTCACTGTCCAACCAGGGCCCGATGGGCGGCGAGCAGTTCACGCCGATTGTCTACCCCCCGCAAGTCTCGATTCTCGGGGTGTCGACATCACGCATGGAGCCGTACTGGACCGGAAGTGAGTTTGAGCCGCGCACGATAATGCCGCTGGCGCTTTCGTACGACCACCGTGCCAACGACGGTGCGGATGCGTCCGCGTTCCTGCATTTCATTTGCGAGTCGCTGAAGAATCCGTTGGCGCTGTTTCTCTAGCTGCCCGGCCGAAGACTGACAGCATGGCACGGGGTTCATGCGTCCCGGGCGCACATGTCCCGGTGTTCATGGAGGCGGTCGAATGAATCGCCTGCGGCGACAGGGAGGCACGCCGGTGTCCGGCTGACAGGAGGCCTGCCCCACTCGGAGAAGAGGCCTGCCGGAACGGTAACTACCTCCCCGGGGTCAGCGACTACGCCTGAGGCGCACAAGCCCGGGCTACATCCGACCAACAGCGACGC
>WJJA01000221.1 GCA_014729955.1 bacterium | reverse complement strand
GAGCTGAACAGCGTCTTCCAGCACTACTTCGATGTGCCGGAGTCGATTTTCCTGCTCCCGCCGGAATTTGCGGCGATGATGGATCCGAATAACCCGCCCCCATCGGAACCGATCCAAATCAAGGTGCCGCAGGGAACGGAAAACCTTATCTCCACGAGCGTAACCCTGACCCAGCCGTTGTGGTTGTCGGGCAAGATCGGCCTGGGATTGAATGCCGCGAAACGATACCGTGAGCTGAGCGCCTTGCAGCAGAATGTGACACGCGAGGAGCTGCGCGTGATGCTGACGAACCTGTTTTACGGTGCCATTCTCGCGGACAGTGCGGTGCAGGTCACGCGTGAAGGATACAACCAGGCGCAGGAGTACCGCGAGCAGGTGAAGCACATGTTTGACGAGGGGATGGTCAGTGAATACGACCTGATCCGTGCCGACGTTGCAGTGGCAAACCAGAAGCCTGCGGTGACGCAGTCAGAGGCACAACGGGATAACGTCTACCGTGCGCTCAAGAACCTGCTGGGCTATTCGGTGGATCAGCCGATCGAGATCCGCGGCAGCCTGGAAGCGCCGAACCCGATCGCGGCCGGGTATTCGGAATCGTCCGACATGGCGAAGGAGTACCGCCCGGAATTCACCCAGCTCGAGCTGCAACGTGCCCTCTACGACATCCAGTACAAGGTTGAGCGACGGAATGTGTACTGGCCGAATTTCTTCGCACGGCTGGAGTATACCAACCTGGCGCAATCCAACGACCTTGAGATCGAGAAGTACCGCTTTTTAGACGGTTTCGGCGGGTCGCTGGTGCTGCAGATTCCGCTCTTCGACGGCTTCAAATCGAAGCATCGTGCGGAGCAGGCGGTGGTGGACAAACGCAACGTGGACCTGCAGGCCGCCCAGCTGGAGCGGGGTGTGCAGATGCAGGTGCATCAAGCGATGAGCGACTATCGTAAGGCGGAAGAAGACCTGGATGCGGCGCGCGAGAGTCTGCGCCAGGCTGAGAAGGGTTACGATATCGCTCAGGTGAGGTACAAGGAAGGCGTCGGCACGCAGTTGGAAGTGCTGGATGCCCAGCTTCAGTTGAACGTCAGTAAGATGCAGGTTCTCCAGGCGCGCTACAATCTTTTGACCGCGCGTGCGGAATACGACCGGGCCGTCGGCTCGCATTTCGAAAACCAGGACGAGTAAGGAACGGGAAGATGGCGAAAAAAGTTATCGGAATTGGAGTCGCGGCAGTCATTGTGGTGTTTATCGTGCTCGGGATCATGAGATCGCGTACCACCGAAGAGGTGGAGAGCATCTCCGAGATCCAGAAGCAGAAGGGTGTGCCGGTAAAGACCCTGCAAGTGCAATCGCAGGATGTTCGCGAAACCCGCACCTTTTACGGGGATATCCGTGCCGGCCGCCAGGCGGTGGTCACCGCCAAGCTGATGGAGCGGATCGATACCCTTTATGTCGAAGTGGGCGACCAGGTCCAGAAGGGGCAGGCGGTGGTCCGGTTCGACACAACGGCGAGCCAGGCGGCGGTCAAGCAGGCACGTCTGTCAATGGAAAACGCCAAGCGTGACCTGGAACGGATGAAGGCCCTGCTGGATAAGGGCGCGATCAGCCGGCAGCAGTATGACCAGGTCAAACTCGGCTATGACGTCGCGAGGGAGAACTACGAAACCGCCTTGCGGTCGGTGGAACTGGTTGCCCCGATCAGCGGGATCGTGTCGCGGATCGAATTCCAGTCCGGCGACCAGGCTTTCCCCGGCGATGTCGTGATGGAGGTCTCCGGCAGCTCTCAATACGAGGTGGAGTTCGAGGTGACCGGCGAGGACAGACAGAGGTTGCGTGTCGGGCAGACCGTGGACGTCGTGGGCAAAACCGGCGAAGCGGTCGAGGGACGAATTACCAAGGTCAGTCTGTCCGCCGACCCGATGACACGCATGTTCAAGATCCGTGCACGCATCCCGGTTACGGAAAACGTCTTCCCCGGCGAACTCGCGCAGGTGGATGTGGTTGTCGCCGAACATGACGATGTCGTTGCGCTGCCGGCGGATGCCCTGCTGCATCGTGACGGGAAAAACTACGCCGTGGTCGTGGACGAAAAGGCCAACGCCTGGGTGCGCGAAGTGAAGCTCGGCCTGCAGGGCGACAGCCTGACCGAGATCCGCTACGGCCTGAAGGACGGCGACCAGGTGGCGGTGTATGGGCACGCTTCCCTGCAGGACGGCGACCTGGTAAACGTGATCGACGACTAGCGGTCCATCGGCTGATGTCAATGGGTGCGGCCGGCATCGGTAAGCTGAGAAGAACCGATGTCAGCATTTGAAAGAAGAAACGGCGTCAGCAACAACAGGTCGGACCTGCGTCAGCAAAAATGGGCAGGGCGGGCGTCCCTGTCCGCCGGAAATCCCAACACGCTCGCATAACCAAAGACTTGCAACCCCACGGAGCCCGGTATGGTTCTTGCCGATACATCAATCAAACGTCCGGTGATGATGACGATGGTGATTTTCGCCTTCGTGGTCCTGGGCTTGTTCAGCCTCAGCCGGATCGGTGTGGATCTGTTTCCGAAAATCGATTTCCCCTTCGTTTCGGTGGTCACTGTCTATCCGGGCGCCGGACCGGAAGAGGTCGAAACTCTGATCAACGAGAAGATCGAAGAGGAAGTCGCTGCGATTTCCGGTGTGCGCACGGTCTATTCCACCGCGCAGGAAGGCGTCAGCATCGTCGCCATCGAGTTGCAGCTGGGAGAGGATGTCGACCTCGGCGCCATCGATGTGAAAGACAAGGTGGATGCGATCCGGTCTGAGCTGCCGGACGATATCGAAGACCCGGTTGTGCAGAAGTTCGAGATGGGTGCATCGGGTATCGTGGAGATGTCGGTCACCGGTCCCTACGACCTGGATCGTCTCTTCCAGTTCGTCGACCGGACACTGCGTGAAGAGTTAAGTCGCATCTCCGGTGTGGCGACCGTGGAGATCGTGGGTGAGAAGGAGCGCGAGATCGAGATCGCGCTTTCCACCTACCGCATGCGCATGTTCGGCATCAGCCCGAGCCATGTGGTCGGAGCGATCGCGGCCGACAACCTCAACCTGCCCGCAGGTCGCATGGAACGCAACCGCAACGAAATTACGTTGCGTATGAACGCCGAATTCGCCTCGGTCGAGGAGTTGAACAAGGTCCGTGTGCAAACCGCAGTCGGTGCCGTCCAGCTCGACCGGATCGCACAGATCACCGACACCTTCAAAGAGCAGCGCGAGATGGCACGCTACAACGGTGAGCGCTCTATTAACGTGACCGTTGTGAAGCAATCGGACGCCAACACTGTGCAGGTCGCGGACGACATCAAAGTCGCCCTGGAGCGAATCCGACCGCGAATCCCGACCGGGATGGAAATCAGCATCGCACGCGACTCAAGCGAATTCATCCGCAACTCGCTGGCGGACGTTAGTTCCAACCTGGTGCTCGGCATTCTCTTCACAGCGATCGTGCTGTTTCTTTTCCTGCACAACTGGGGCGGCACGGTGATCGCGGCGGTGGCGATGCCGATCAGTATCGTCTCGACCTTCCTCCTGCTGGATTTCGCCGGTTTCACGCTCAACGTGATGAGCCTGATGGGTCTGGCGATCTCGGTGGGTATCCTTGTGGTGAACGCGATCGTGGTGCTGGAGAACATCGAACGATACAAGCAGAAGGGCATGCCGGATGCGGAAGCCGCCTCCAAAGGCACCGGTGAAATCGCGATCGCGGTGGCGGCTGCGACGTTGACCAACATCGTTGTGTTCACGCCGATGGCCTTCATGCAGGGCATCATCGGTCCGATTTTCCGTGAGTTCGGCCTGACAGTGGCATTTGCGACCCTGTTCAGCCTGCTGATTTCATTTACGTTGACCCCGATGATGGCCTCCAAGCCGCTGAAGCCGGTGGTTTACGCCGCCGTCGGCCTGGTTACCCTCTGGGCGGTGTGGAACTTCCTCGGTGTGGTCCCGATGCTGGGCGTGCTCGGAGTGGTCCTGGTGGTCCTCCTTCTGCAGAAGGCGGGACTCGTGAAACGCTTCGCGAATTTCTGGGACCGCTGGTATGGCGAACTGGCAAACGACTACCAGACACTGCTCCGTTTTGCATTGAAACGCAAGTGGGTGATCGTCGTCAGCGTGCTGGCATTGTTCATCGCCTCGCTGCAGCTGTTCCGTTTCATCGGATCGGAGTTCTTCCCGCAGTATGATGAACGCTACATGATGATCACGGCGGAGTTGCCGCCCGGCAGCCGCATCGAGCAGACCAATGAAGTGCTGTACCGTGTTGAGCAGGAGCTGGAAGCCTACGACGAAGTGAAGACGATCTATACCGTGCTCGGCAAATCCGGCGCGCAGGAGTTCGGCAGCAGCCAGGGGGTGCAGTACGGCTACGTGCTCGTTCAACTCAAGGATCCCGAACTGGGCGACTACCCGCCGACGTCGGAGGTGGTGAAGGATTTGCGCCCCAAGCTGGCGGACATCCCGGCGGCGCAGCTGACAGTGTCCGAGACCACCCAGATGGGCGGTGGCGGCGGCGGTGCGGATATCCAGATTGAAATCCAGGGCGATGATATGGATGAAATCGTCACCGCTTCGGAAAAGGCGGTCGAGATCATTCGTGAGAACGAGAACGCCCTGGATGTTCGTACCGATTACGAAACCGGCAAGCCGGAGATCGTCGTTCACCCGGACCGCACGCGCCTTGCGGACCGAGGCGGTTCGGTCGCGCAGGTGGCGATGATGCTGCGCAATTTCTTTGAAGGCAACATCGCCTCGCAATACCGTGAAGCGGGTGAGGAGTATGACATCCGTGTGCGCCTGATCGAAGAAGAACGCAACGACATCGCGGCGGTAGGGGACATGCTGATCCCGCTGGGAACGGGGTTCGTGCCGCTGAAGGAAGTGGCGGAGATCGAATACGCCTCCGGCCCGACGCAAATCACACGCAAGAACAAGCGCAAAATGATTACCGTGTCTGCCAACCTGGCGGGCGGAACCGTTGGTGAACTGCAGTCGCAACTCGAGCAGCAGTTGCAGTTGCCTGAAATCTCGGCCGCTCAGCAGTTCCAGGACATTCTGCGCGGTCGCAGCAGCGTCGGACCGCGTCCCTCTTCGGTCCTGCCGGGCGATGTGACCGTCTACTTCGGCGGGCAGGCGGAGATGATGGCGGAATCGTTCTCCAGCCTGCTGCAGGCGCTTGTGCTGTCGATTGTGCTGACCTACATGCTGTTGGCGGCGATCCTGGAGAGTTACCGGTTCCCGTTCATCATCATGATGACCCTTCCTCTGGCGTTGATCGGCGTGGCGGCGGGCCTGGTGATGACAGGCAAGTCGATCTCGATCTTTTCGCTGATGGCGATCGTGATGCTGGTCGGGATCGTTGTCAACAACGGTATTCTGCTGATCGATTATTCGCAGCAGCTTCGCAACGAAGGACGCACCCTGAACGATGCGATTCTTGAGGCCTGCCCGGTACGTTTGCGCCCGATCCTGATGTCCACCGCCGCGACTGTGCTCGGCATGTTCCCGCTGGCGCTCGGCATCGGCGCGGGCGGTGAGTTCCGTGCACCTATGGCGATCGTGGCGATCGGCGGGCTGGTATCGTCCACGGCGCTTACGTTGATTGTGATCCCGGTGCTGTTCGCGATGCTCGAAGCGCGCAACGAACGGGAGAAGCAGGAAGCGTCCGCGCAGAACGCTTGATCGGAAGACGATCCCCGGCGTTGAATGTTCTGTCAGGTCTTGCACGCGGCCGTTTCGCGTGTGTGACCTGACAGATGAAGCAAGGTAGACCGGGCTTGTGCGCTTAACCCGAATATTTCATGAATGAAGAAAATATTCTTTTCTAAATACTATATTAACAAAAAGATAGTGTCGCGCTATATGGTTTTGCTTCGGTACAGAATGTTTTCAAGGCGAATTCATCTATTCATTCCCCCTTCGGGCGGTCCCAACTGCGTCATCTGCTTTGTTG
>WJJA01000220.1 GCA_014729955.1 bacterium | reverse complement strand
GTCCTCGCCGTTCGACTCGTCACCTGTGGATGTTTTGCCCAGATCCTTCAAGGCAAGCATCACGTCTCCCACACGGCTGTCTTCGTCGGGCAGGGGAGTCACGGTGATTCGTACCCGTACGGGATCACCAGCGGCAGGAGTGCATAACATGTGAACCGGCTCTCCCGTCATACCGGTTTGCCGTGCGGATTCCGCCAGGGCTTCCAGCGCTGTCGTGGAAGACCCCGCCCACTGCTGCAATGGAATGGTTTCAAACGATGACTCCTCTACGCCGAAGACCGTCAACGCCGCTGCATTCCAACGTATGACACGGTTTTCCCGGTCGAAAACGAGGATGGCCTCTTCCACGCTGTCCAGCATACGCTGAAGCCGCTCCTCGTCCCCCTTCTCGTGTTTGCCCTTCTCATCACGCTCTCTCATTCTCCGCTCGAGCCGCTGCTTTTCCGCCTCCAGTTCAGATGTACGTCCCGCAACTCGAGCGTCGAGAGTGCGCACATGCTTTGCGCGTTCCCGTTTTGCGCGACTTCGTTCCCGTTCCAGCAAGACCACCAGGTGAAGCATCGCTGCGAGTGCTACAGCTGCGAGGGCATACCATCCAAGCCGTTGGTAGCGTTTCAGCCACCAGGTTGCATCGGGATTGGTCGTCAATCCACCCAGACGGACTACACCCTCTACACGTTCCAACAGGTACCGTTGCGAAATGCCGTTTCCTGCTGATACCGGCTCGAGTGTACCCTCGCTACGATACAAGACCGATCCGGCCGGCGATTCGACCTCACCGTGCTCGCCGAATCGCACCGGAAGCGGTCCGGCTCCTTCCCATCCTTCCGGCACAGTAAGAGCGAAAGGTCCCGGTTTCATGCCGGACGGTCGCTCAATCGAAACAACTTCGGAATTGTCCGGTTGGTAGGTCGACAGGGATCGGCCCGACCAGATCCAGCCGCAGAGATCGGCCGCATTCACCAGCGGAATGAAGCGCCCCCGGAGGCGCTTCGTAGACAACGGGTGCAAGGTGAGGCGATGCAAGGTCAGCTGCAGGCTGGAATCCATGCCGGTTTCCCCGACAGACACATCGATCAGACGGAGCGTCGAATCGCTGCTTGCATGTGGAATGAGATAGGAGATCATGGATAGAGGACGTCGTATGCCGGCGACACGATTCCCATCGCGGTCGAATCGCAACACTCGGAAGCTGCCTCGTTGACTTATCTCTTCAGAAACAGCCGTGTTTCGGCCCGGTTCCGGTGTGCCGGCAACATAAAGCGATACTTCACCATTTGCCTGCCTCTGCCAGAAGCCCTGCTCAACCGGAAACGGCAGAGTGAGCACACATACCGGCTCTGGATTCGGGCGACGCCGAAACAGCAGCAAACGGTTGGGTACCGGTGCACCGTCCCATACTTCCAGCGCCAGGGCGAAGCGGTCAATGGTCGGGTCGTCCGGCACAATCCAGCGAGCTCGTGCCTGCCAGTCCGACGTCGCAGTCGGGATTGTATGAAAGACCCTTGCCGTATAATCTTCAAACAGTAGTCCGATCCCAATTCCGTTTTGCAGCGCGATCCCGTTTGCTTCCGCTGATGTACCCGATATTTGTCTTCTCCCGTCAGGTCCTGTGAGATAGAGCCGCTCCTGGTTTCCGTCAGCGTCGGCGTCGAACGGAAAAATCGTGTGGGTTACTACGCCGGCGGGCAGGGTAAAGGAGGTGACCTCTGGTGAACCTGTCGTGGAAACGGTGATATGCAGCGCTTTGGCCGTATCACGGTAGTTCAGCAGTGCCTCGAACCGGGCCGGGCTGTCCGTACCGGACAACGCGATCACCCGTTCTGTTTCCCGGGGAAGCTCGACAATCTGGTTCAGCACGAGTGGACGGACTTCTTTCGGTGTACCTTCCCGCAACAGGGTGACAGCCCAGGCCAGCACCGCGGCCTGCAACGCCAGCAGCAGAGGCAGAACCGGCATGAGCAGACCCTTCGCCCGACGAAAGATCTCCAGGTGGCCCCGCTGTTGTCCCATGTCATTGCGCATGCTGCCTGATCCCGGTATGATGCAGTAGAAGATACGAACGCGAAGACCGTGTATCGAACCCTGCCGGCACTTCCAGGAAGGTTCAACTCTGCCGTTGATCAACATGCATCGAAGTTCGAGGAGCAATTTCGTATATTTCGGGCAGAAAAGCTTCCGGGACAAAGCAAGATGAGTGAAGGCGAGTTGGACGATTTGTCAGGAAACGGGCGGCTGGTGCTTCTCGTGGAAGACGATGAGCGAGTCAGCGAATCTGTGTCGTTGTACCTGAGGCGCTACGGATATGAAATCCGGATCGCTTATGATGCAGAAGAAGCCCTCAATCTCGTTCTCGAGGATAACGTCCGACCCGATATGCTGATCACTGATGCCGTCCTGCCCGGAATGTCCGGTATGGAACTGGTTGAAAAACTGGAACAAACCGACATTCAAGTCCCCGTTCTGATCACCTCCGGTTACACCGCCGCGGAAATTCTGCAACAGGATGTGATCGAAAAGGGGATTCCCTTCATCCGCAAACCTTTCAAACCGCGTGAACTGCTGAAGATCATGAAAACGATCCTGCCGTAGCTGTGCAGGACAGCATGCCCGTCCGCGTAGCGTAGCGGCGATTGGGCAATGCTTTCATGTTCGACCAGAACATGCGATGCGAAGCATCAAGCATCCCGGCGAGTGTAGCGCGGGCCGACTGTACGCAGAAGTCGGGCAATCCAGAGCGTACCTGAAGATCGTATCATTGAATTGAAGGGGAGTTTCCTTCAGGTCACACTTGCATGCGGCAAACGAGACCAGACGGAACGTCGGGGAAAAAACACACGCAGTTGAGCTTCCGCATTTCGACGGACTGACCGGACGAAACAGGGGTCTCGTGCGCACTCTCGCTTATCCCCCGAAAGGAGTCAGGGTATCAACTCAGGATTACCCCTGCATACGGCGCAAGCGGTCCGCTTTCCAGTAGCGCAGGAAGGTCGAGTAGACGCTGGAAACAGTGAGGAACACTCCCTCCGGCCCGTCCCGCCACATCCCGCGTTTCAGCATACGCACAAGAGTGCCGAGAGAGTGCAGCATGGTGATACTCATTCCGGTTCGTTTCCTGGGATTCTTCGCAATTTTTTCCGCTCCCAGGGTGCTGTAGCGATCAATTTTGAGCAGGTAGTGGGTGATGTTCGGGTCGGTGTGGTGTTCTAGGTAGCCATTCAGAGAATCCACCGGCCCGTCTACCAGAACACGTTCATGGACCGCATCGGTTGAAAACCTGCCGCGGTCGCGCATGAAGAGGCGCAGCACCCGGTCGCGGGCCCAACCACCGTGTTTCATCTCTCGACCGAGGAACCATGCCTGTCGCGGAATGTAGTACCCAAGCGCTTTCGCCTCGCCGGCAACCACACGTTCGATCTCTTCACGCAGTGCCGGGGTGACCCGTTCGTCCGCATCCAGCACCAGCACCCAGCGACCGGAGGCGTAGTCGAGGGCGCGCTGCTTGGTCGCGCCGAAGCCGTTGAACGCTACAGCATAGACCTTCGCACCCAGGGAACGGGCGATCTCGACTGTATTGTCACGTGATTCTGTGTCGGCAACGATCAGTTCATCGGCAAACTGCACACTCTGCAAGGCGTCACCGATACGGTCGGCTTCGTCACGTGCGATCATCACCACGCTCAAACGGGGTCGGTCGCCTGTTCGATTGGTCATCAAGAGCTCCCCGAAACAACATCCCCCGCCCAAAGCGGCCGGGCGGGGGTGAGAGTGTTCGTTTGCAATCCTTCAAATCCGGAGCGCTGAGCAATGGCTTCTGCGCCGCATGCTCACGCAAGTCCGATCAGCCGAAGATCTTCTTGAAGTCGTTAAAATCGTTGAAGACGAGGGCATCTTCCGTTTTCACAAGAAAATTCTCATCCTCGAGCTTCTTGATTACACGGCTGATGGTTTCACGGCTGGTGCCGGCGAGATTGGCCAAATCACGCTGTAGAGGCAGTTCCTGTATGACCACCTTCCCGCCGCGAACCACGCCGATATCCTCCGCCAGTCGAATCAGAGTCGAAGCCACTCGGCCGCGTGCGTCCTGCAGGCTGAGCGACTTGATCTGCATGTCGCTGCGGCGGATGCGGCGTGCAAGTTCCTTGAGCAGGGTGATGGAAATCTGGGGATACTTCTCCAGCATCTCAAGGAAGTCCCCGCGATGGAGCACCCACAGTTCGACATCATCGATGCTGGTGACGGTCGCGCTTCGCGGTAAGCCGTCGATCAGGGACAGCTCGCCGAAGAACTCGCCCTCGCCAAGGATGGAAAAAATCGCCTCACCGCCTTCGCTGGAAATCCCGCTGATCTTGACACGTCCCTTCTTAATGAAGAAAAGATTGCTGCCGAGGTCATCTTCGAAAATGATCAGGTTGTTTTTTTTGTATCGCTTTGACACCATCAGATCGGCGATACGTTGCAGATCCTGATCGTCCAACTCACTGAAAAGCGGAATGTTCTTCAGCAGTTGAGCATCATTTGTAGCTTCGGACGCAACCCCCTGCATGTCGGGTTCTCCTCTTAATCTTCACGATACGTTTCAATTGCATCACGCAACGCAGGCATCACGAACATAGATTCCAAGTCCTGCTGCGACAGCGCGTTCGCCAGAGTTCTCACATTGGTTTCCAGCCCGGCGTTCCGGTTGATGTAAAGACAGCTCTGACCGCGCAACCTGCACACACCGCCGCGAAAATCGCCCTTGGTGACTTCCACACGGTCGAACACTTTTTCGGCGAGTTCGACCATACGGTCAAACAACTCACGACGTGTCATGCTTTTTTCTCGTCGTTGTTCCCCCAAAGACGGAAGGATTCTTCCGCGGCCTCCCGTACTTTCTGCACATCCTCCAACGGGCAGACCAGCAGACCGTCAGCGGTGGATACGACGACGACATGATCGAGACCAACCACGGCAACCGGTCGTTCCCTATCGGTATAAATGTAAGATGAGCTTGAATCTATCGCCAATACTTTTCCGTGCGTGGCGTTCTTTTTTTCATCTTTTTGGCTTAAACGCCAGACCTCACCCCAGTTCCCGACGTCGCTCCAGTCAAATACGCCCCGCACGACATAGGCATTCTGGGTTCGTTCCATCACGCCGTAGTCAATCGAAATCGGCTTGATGCTGTTGTACGCGCTAAAGGTCTGGTACCGCTCATCTTCCTTCCCGATGCAAAGCTGGATATTATCCAGTGCGACATACAATTCGGGCAGAAAGTCCTCGATTTCGGAGAGGATACGTCGTGCCGACCAGATGTAGATCCCGCTGTTCCAGAGGAACTCCCCCGATTCGATGAAGCGCTTCGCCGTGGCCTCATTGGGCTTTTCCGCGAAGGTTACCACACGGTGCAGACCGTCTTGCACCTCGTCTGCTTCGAACTGGATGTAACCATACCCGGTTTCAGGGCGGCGGGGTTGAATCCCCAGGGTGACGATGGCATCTTTCGACTCCACCGCGTCGATCCCGGTCTGCAGGCATTTGCGGAACCCTTCTTCGTCCTGAATAAGATGATCGGCCGGCAGTACCACCATGACCGCTTCCGGGTCTTCCTCCTGCAGGTGCAGAGCTGCCAGACCGATGCAGGGAGCCGTATTACGACCGAAGGGTTCCACGATAAAGTTATTGTCGGTCAACTGCGGCAGTGCTTCCTTGAAAAGGGGAATCTGTTCCGCCACTGTGACAATCCGCTGTCGTTCCAGTGGAATCAGTGGGGTAATGCGATCGAGAGTAAGTTCGATCATGGTCTTATCACGGAACAGCTTGAGCAGTTGCTTCGGTCGACGAGGAGTAGACATCGGCCAGAAACGAGTGCCGATTCCACCAGCCATGATCACGGCATAATGCATTTGGGATCCCGGTTTCGTATCATCCTGATTCTCTCCCATACCTGGTGGACCGTTTCCCATGAACCGGTCCGCTAGGGGAAGGTAAGCTCCACTCCCCCGCTTTCCCAACGCGCTCGCACTGAAATGGTGTCGGGATTCACCTGATAGGGTTCGGCCGGGATGTAAGGTATCACCCCGCCTGGATTGTATTCCCCATCCCCGTCCAGGTCCAGCCACCCCCGCAAACGCCAGTTCCCGGCCGGCACATCGGAGAATTCGAACGCTCCGGGCTCGGGCAAACGTAGCGTACGGTTCAGGTCTTTGCCGGCGATACTGACCAGTGTGAGGTGAATGGGTGCCTTCTTGTCCGCCGTAACAATGCCGGTCACATGACCGAGGGAATCTGCGGGCAGGTAAGGATAGCGGTACAGGGATACGCTGTCAGCAAGCGCATTTCCGGCACGATCAAGCACCGCTTCACGATACACCATCACACCCGTCAATCCTCCGACGAGAGTGTCCGGGTAGCTAACCACAATTCGAAACGAGTCCGGCACCCCGAACGGTGCCTGCATCGTATCAAAGGATGTAATGATCTGGATCGAATCCGGTTGTGAAACCCGTATTTCCTCGCTGAACACCAGTTCTACCGTGCTCGCCCCCCGGTGGAGCCGTGAAGACTCCTGCGGATCGGTTCGCAGAATGTAAGGTTGCGACGTATCCGCCTCCTGCATGAATTCTGTTGTCGATGAGAGGGTACTGTCCAGCGTATCGCTTCCACCGAACGTGCCTGTGATGCGAACACGCAGACTGTCTCCCGTGATCCTGCGCTCCGGGTGCAGACGCAACCTGGTGCTGTCGCTCGGATCAAAGTATACCTCGAGCATCTCGATCGGTCCACCGGTCAAGGCACTTGTATCGCTTTTAACCGTGTCGCGGGCGGTGGTGTCTTCCGCTGAGGACGCATCGGTGCCTTTCCCTTCCATTTCCGTCCTTGTGACCGTTTCCAGAGGGGAAGTAT
>WJJA01000032.1 GCA_014729955.1 bacterium | reverse complement strand
GGACACCGTCGCTCAAGTTGGTCCGTTTGCCAAGCAATACAATCGGCCCTGCAGGCGAACCGAGGATCTCCTCTTCCCTCTCGCTGATGGAGCAGTAGGCCTTTGCCTGCTCCAGACTGCCTGCCATCACCGCCAACGGTTTCGAGGGGCGGCGTTTCCGCTGCCGGAGACGTTCGACGGCCGTTTCATTCGTCGCGTCCACGAGCAGCTGAAAGCCGCCGAGACCTTTCAAAGCAACGATCTTTCCCTGCCTGATCGCATCAGCCGCGGTGTGGATCGCTTCATCCTTTTCACTCAGCACCCCACCCGTATCATCGCACAGCTGCACCGACGGCCCGCACTCCTCGCAGGCAACCGGCTGCGCATGGAAACGCCGGTCGAGCGGATCTTCGTACTCCTCCCGACATGCCGGACACATCTCGAACGCCGCCATGGTGGTGTTGGGGCGGTCATAGGGCAGGGTGCGCACGATGGAAAATCGCGGTCCGCAGTGGGTGCAGTTGATGAACGGGTACCGGTAGCGCCTGTCGTTCGGATCGAACAGCTCGCGGTGACACTGACCGCAGATTGCAAGATCCGGCAGGATGGAGGTGTTTTTTTCGCCGCTTCCGCTCGGCGCGATGACAAACCCGGACTCGCCGGTCGGCGAAAGCTCTCGATGGGAAGAATGATCGATTACGGCGTTCGGCGGTGCATCCTCCACCATACGGCGCAGCATTGCTTCGACCTGCTCATCAGATCCCTCGATCTCAAGAATCACACCCTGCGCGGTGTTCGAAACACGTCCCGCCAATCCCAGCTCTACCGCGATCCGGTACAGCGTGGGACGATAACCCACGCCCTGCACGGCGCCCTGTATACGTGCTTCCACGCGTCGCCGGGATGGATTCATCTCAGGATCCAAACAGTGTCGCCCGCTCACGATCCAGCCACTGCACCAGTTCTTCGAACCCTTGTCCCGTTCGTGCGGAGAGGGAGAACAGGGGCGCGTTCGGATTGACCACGCTCAGGTCCGCGACCGCCCGTTCGACATCGAAATCGGTGAACTCCAGCAGGTCGACCTTGTTCAACGCCACGGCGTCGGTCTTCTGGAACATGGGAGGATACTTGGTGATCTTGTCGTCCCCCTCGGTGGCGCTCAGAACCACCAGGCGACGATGCTCGCCGAGCTTGTGGGATGCGGTGCAAACGAGGTTGCCGACATTTTCAATCACCAGCAGGTCGATCTCCTGCAGCGGCAGATCGTCGATCGCCTGGGAGACCATCGGTGCTTCGAGGTGGCAGCCGCCGCCGGTGTTGATCTGTACCGTCGGCAGGCTCAATGCTTCAATCCGCTCGGCATCGCGTGAGGTCGCCAGGTCGCCCTCTACGACAGCCATACGCAGCCTGCCCTGCAGCATGCCGGCGAGACGTTCCAGGCAGGTGGTTTTGCCGGAACCGGGCGAGCCGAGCATGTTGAGCACAAAGATGCCGTGCTCCTCCAGCCGTTTCCGGTTCACGTCGGCAATGGTGTCATTCGCCTTCAGGATATCTTCCTTGACCACAACTTTCATCGGATCACTCCTCACCTTCGTCATCGTCTTCCACGTCCAATGAGCGGACTCGCAAGTCGGCCCCCCCCTCGAGCAGGATCGAACCGCTGTCGCACGCCGGGCAGGACAGAATGAACTGCGAGACCTCCTCCTCGAACCCGCATGCCGGACAACGGCACAGCGGACCCGGCTCCTCGATTTCCAGCCGGGCACCCTCGAGCTGCGTGCCGGGCGAAACAAGCTCGAATGCGTTCTGCAATGCTTCCGGACTCGCCCCGGAGAGTTTGCCGACCGTGAGCGTCAGGCATTCCACTTGTTGCCGTATCCCCTGACGGTCCAGCTCACCCTGCACAATCGTAAAAATCTCTTCGATCAGACCCAGCTCATGCATATCCTGTCCAGGGATGGTGTACTCCGGCTCACGAACATCAAGCATGCCCGTTCCGGTACAACGGTTCCAAGGTGAAATCAGCGGCTGTCTGCCCGCAACGACATCATGGGTCTGCCTCCGGGAGGCAGGGGAGCATGCGCCGGTAAGACCTTGATTTCAAATCATGAATGTAGGCAATTGCTTCGGTTGGAGCCAGACTGTACTTTGAAGTGCAGAACAAAGTTTGCCATGAACCGTCAAACCGAGGCATCATGGGCGACCTGATCCGTATGAGTATCACGATGGAGAAGCATCTGTATGAACACATGCAGAACCTGCTGCAGCTCCACGGATACGAAAATCGTTCCGAATTCATCCGCGATATGCTGCGCAGCCGTCTCGTGGAACTGGAATGGGAACGGGACCGTACGGTCATCGGCACGATCACCATGGTCTACGACCACGATCAGCGCGAATTGAACCGTAAGCTGATGGAACTGCAGCACCAGATGCATGACAACATTCTCGCCACAACCCATGTACATCTTGATCACAACCGCTGCGTGGAAGCCGTCATGATTCGCGGCGGCGCCGGAACCATCCAAAGGCTGGCCAACCAGCTGCGGCAGCAGAAAGGCGTCCTGCACGTCTCGCTTTCCATGTCCACCCTCGGCGCTGAGTTTCGAGCAGAACATCCCCGCCCCAATCACGCCGAAAAGGTGTGAACGATTCAACCTCGCCCGGCTAGCCCGAAAATTTCATGAATGAAGTAAATATTCTTTTCTAAATACTATATTAACAAAAAGATAGAGTCGCGCTATATGGTTTTGCTTCGGCACAGAATGTTTTCAAGGCAAACTCATCTATTCATTCCCTCTTCGGGCGGTCCGAGGCACGTCATCTGCTTTGTTCCGAAGGATTCGCGGTATTGCCATACAGCTTCATCCTTCGCGCCTCACATCTGACACAGTTTGAATTCGTGAAATATTCGGGCTAGAGCCGTTTACGATCCATTTTGCGTTTCGGGTGACATGGGTCAAGACCCGACACAACGTTCCAGGGAAACTGAGAAGGCGTGAACAGTTCATCCTCGCCACGTTTACCTGCAGTCCCTGTTTGATTGCTCACTCCTGCTACCATAACGGCCGATGTTCCTTTGAAACACAAGAGTAGAACGGCGAAACCCGCCCTATCCTCGTTACAAAACGCACTTTTCATTTAGGAAGCCCTAACAAAAATATGTTAATCGGTCCTAACGAAGTGTTGACAGGAGGTCCCCACGGATTTCCTCGAGTCAGGACCGTGGTAAAACCCTGTCTCACAAGAACTTTGTGAAGGTGTTCGCATGCTCAAACCGTCGCTGCACTTAAAAATGCAGGGATTGGCACTCGGTATTCAGTATTACGATTCAGACTGAAATAATATTTTGTTTACTATCAGCTTACGTTGCACGCCATTTTTTGGACCGGCTACTTTGAAAGAGCGGGCGCGTTCATCTGCACTTTCATCATAGATACGGGAACCTGAAACACGGAGTGACAAAGGAAAAGATACCGATAGTTCATCACAAGGGAGAGTGACGATGGCGCGACACATCGTAATCGATCCCGTCACACGCATCGAAGGCCACCTGAAGATTGAAGCGACAGTCGACGGCGGCCGTGTCAAGGAGGCGAAATCCTCCGGGATGTTGTGGCGCGGTATCGAGCAAATCCTGGCCGGTCGCAGCCCCCTGGATGCCCAGCGGATCACACAACGGATCTGCGGCGTCTGCCCCACCGGCCATTCGACGGCATCCACCCTTAACCTCGATTCGGCCCTGGGGGTCAATGACAAGATCCCTGACAACGGCCGCATCATCCGCAACCTGATCCTCGGCAGCAACTTCATCCAGTCCCACATCCTGCATTTTTACCACCTTGCCGCACTCGACTTTGTGGATGTGACCGACGTGGCCGGCTACAACGGCAACGACCCCGACCTGCGACAGGTTTCCAAGTTCATCAGCAATGGAAACCTTTCGCCTTTCGTGCCGCGTTATGAAGGCGACTATCGTCTGCCGAAGAAGGTGAACATCGCTGCGGTGAAGCATTATGTGGAAGCGCTCAACATGCGTCGGCTGGCGCAGGAGTGCCTCGCGATCTGGGGTGGTCACATGCCGCATAATATGGCGATGGTGCCAGGCGGTGTGACTGAAAATCCCACGGTGGACAAGATCGCCGATTTCCGCTGGCGTCTGCAGAAACTGCGCTATTTCATCGACAACACCTACATCCCGGATGTCGTTGCGGTGGCGGGTGTGTACGATGATTACTTCCAGATCGGAGGCGGCTGCGGCAATTATCTCAGCTACGGCTGCTTCGAGATGAACAGCGAGCCCGATCTCACCAAACGTGAACGCCTCATTCCGATGGGTCGTGTAAGCGCGAAGGACCTCAAGCCTCAACCCGTCGATCCGGCGAAGATCAGCGAACAGGTGAAGCATTCCTGGTATCGATCGGACAGCGATCTGCACCCATCCAGGGGGCAGACCGAACCGGACCGGAAAAAGGAGGGGGCATACTCCTGGCTGAAATCGCCGCGTTACGACGGCGAGGTCTATGAGGTCGGCCCGCTGTCGCGACAGTTGAACGCGTATGTGAACGGTTTCGGCCCGACTCGTGAACTTGTGAACGATACCCTCACGCATTTCCGTGCCGGTCCCTCCGCGCTGGTATCGGTAGCGGGTCGTCATGCCGCCCGCGCTCTGGAAGCCAAGATTGTCGCCGATGCCATGGCGGACTGGGTGGTGCAGTTGAAGCCGGGCGAGCCGGTGCACGCATCCTTTGAAATCCCGGCGTCTTCCGAAGGCATGGGCTTGACGGAAGCACCGCGCGGTGCGCTCGGGCACTGGATCACCATCAAGGATCATTCCATCGGCAACTACCAGGCGGTGGTGCCGACCACATGGAACGGCAGCCCGCGTGATGACAAGGATCAACCCGGTCCCTTCGAGCAGGCCCTGGAGGGCACACGAGTGCGCGACCCGGAGAATCCCTTCGAACTCGTACGCATTGTCCGCTCCTTCGACCCCTGCATCGCATGCGCGGTGCATGTGGTCAATGCGAAGGGACGTGAAATGTCAAAATTCGTGATCGGATAGCCCGATGTACCCTTCCACCGAAGCAAAGAAACCGGTGCTCGTGCTGGGTGTCGGCAACATCATCCAAACCGATGACGGGGTCGGGGTGTACGCGGTCGAGCGGCTGCGTGAATACGCCCTCGCGCCGGAGGTAGAGCTGGTGGACGGCGGCATCGCCGGGATCGACCTGCTGTCGATCATCGACGGCCGTTCTCGCATGATCGTTATCGATGCGGTCGATGCGGGCCTTGAGCCGGGCACACTGCTGCGCTTTACACCGGAGGATATGGCTGACAACCTGGTGCCGGCCCAGTCGCTGCACCAGGTTGGTTTGCTGGAGACGTTGCAGATGGCCGCGCTGCTCGGGCGTGCGCCGGAGCATACGGTCATTTTCGGTGTCCAGCCCGGCGAGGTGGATTGGGGATTGTCCCTCACGAAAGAGATTGAAGGCAAGCTGGACCTGCTGCTGGAGCATGTGATCGAGGAGATCGGCAGGCAGGTCGAGCTGTGCCGTGAAGAGGGGATTTGCAGTGACAAGACAGGAGGTTCTTGTGAGCGAGAATAACGGCTTTTCACGCCGGGAATTCCTCAACATGGTGGGCAAAGGCGCCGTCGGAGCGGCGGGCCTGCATGTGTTGGGCATCCCGGGGTTTCAGAAAGCGTTCGCCGAAGCGCTGGCGCATGTACCCGTGGTATGGATGCAGGCCGGGTCCTGTTCGGGGTGCTCGGTGTCCCTGCTGAACGCGGTCAGTCCCACGATCCAGGACGTTCTGCTGGATGAAGTGGTGCCCGGACAGCACCTCAGCCTGGCGTTTCATCCCACGGTCATGGCCGGGCAGGGGCACGGGGCCATGTCGGTCGTTGAAAAGTACAAGAAGAACGGCGGACCGTTTGTGCTGGTCCTGGAAGGGTCCATTTCCACCAAAGACGACGGCATTTATTGTGAGGTCGGCGAGAAGGACGGACACGGCATCACGATGTACCAGCATCTACTCGACCTCGCACCGAAGGCGATGGCGGTGATCAACATCGGTAGCTGTTCCTCCTACGGCGGCATTCCGATGGCCGACCCGAATCCGACCGGCGTGAAACCGGTGGGTACGATTCTTCAGGAGCACAGCATCAAGACCCCGGTGGTGAATGTTCCCGGCTGCCCGCCGCATCCGGACTGGTTCATCGGCACCGTCGCGACCGTGCTGCTCGGAGGGCTGGATGCTCTGGCGGTGGATCAGTACGGCCGACCGAAAGCCTTCTACAGCGGCAAGATTCACGACAATTGCCAGTATCGCGGCCAGTATGATCAGGGCATCCTGGCGAGAGACTTCGGCGAAGAAGGTTGCCTCTACGCACTCGGTTGCCGGGGACCGTCTTCGTCCGCCGACTGCCCGCACCGCAAGTGGAACAACGCGGTGAGCTGGTGCATCGGAAGCGGCAGCCCCTGCATCGGCTGTGTCGAACCGGGCTTCCCGTTCGAGAAGTCGTTGCTGGTGCAGCTGGACCGTGACGCACCCTCCCCGGGCGATGTTCCGCCGATCGTGTCCCAACGTAACAGCGGAACAGTCGCCGGCATCACCGGCGTAGCGGGGTTGGCCGCCGGAGCGGCGGCCGGTGTCGGACTCGCCAATTCGCGCAAAGGGAACGGCGAGAAGAAAGACGCCGAGACCGAGACGGAATCCTGAGCCGAAAGGAGGAAGGTATGGCTATGGATCGCCGAACCTTTTTACGTGTGTCGGCGGGAGCCGCGGGAGGGTGTCTGCTCTGCGCGGACGCTACCCTTGCTTCTCCCGGTAAAAAGCAGCAGGATTTCGGCAGCAACGTGGCGATGCTCAATGACCTCACACGTTGTGTCGGCTGTCGCGCCTGCCAAAGCGCCTGCAAAAGCTACTATGATCTTGATCAGTACGGTCCCATGGAGGGGCTGGACACACCGGGCGGTCTTTCCGAGGCCAACCATTGCGTGATCAAGGAATACAAGGAAGGGGACGAGCAGTCCTACATCAAGCGACAGTGCATGCATTGCAACCACCCCTCCTGTGTGTCCGCCTGCCCGGTGGCTGCCTTGGAAAAGCAGGACAACGGGGTGGTCACCTACGATCCCGATGCCTGCATCGGCTGCCGGTACTGCATGGTGGCATGCCCCTTCAATGTGCCGCGTTTCGAGTGGAACTCCGCCGCGCCGAAGATTCAGAAATGCACCTTCTGCGAGGAACGGATCGCCGCCGGCGAGGATCCGGTCTGTGAAGATGCCTGCCCGACCGATGCGATCACCTTCGGGACACGCGACGAGTTGTTAAAGGAAGCTCATCGTCGTATCGCGGAGAATCCTGACCGCTATGAGAACGAAGTGTACGGTGAAACCAACGCGGGCGGAACGTCGGTGATCTACCTGGCGGGTGTGTCCTTCGACAAGCTCGGGCTGCGCGATTTCGGCGAGGAGCCTTTGCCGGAACTTGCAGAGAAAGTGCAGCACGGCATCTTCAAGTTTTTCGTGGCGCCGGTCGCCCTGTTCGGTCTGCTTGGTTTGACACGCGCATCGAACATGCGTTGCGATCCGGATGACGAAGACTGCATCGAGGAGTAAGGCATGGACGAACATTCCTATCGAAAGCCTCGGCCCCATCTTCCGACCAAGGAGGATATTGCCCAATATGAAGATGTCTGGGAACGATTTCCCCGGGCGCCGCAGGAAAAGAAACTGTGGACGCCGGCCTTCACGACGGGTGTGGCTATCATTGCCGTTGGGATACTGCTGCTCCTGATACGGTTCATCTTCGGTCTCGGATCGATCACCAACCTGTCGAGCGGATTCCCCTGGGGTCTATGGATCGCCTTTGATGTCGTGGTCGGCATCGCCCTGGCCTCCGGCGGCTTTGTCACTGCAGCTCTGGTCTACATCTTCAACCTGGGTAAATATTCACCGCTGGTGCGTCCCGCACTGGTGACCGCCCTGCTGGGCTATGCGATGGCGGCCTTCGGTGTGTTCATCGACGTCGGCCGCTGGTGGCAACTGTATAACCCGGTTCTGCCCTGGCATTGGCAGGGCTCTTCCGCGCTCTTCGAAGTCGCCTTGTGCGTGATGTCCTACCTGTTGGTGCTGATCATCGAGTTTGCGCCGACCGTGATCGATAAACTGTCCACCAACAAGGACAGCAAGCTGAAACGATTTGCGATCCGGATTCGACCGATCCTGGAAAAGGTGATGATCCTCTTTATCATCCTGGGTGTGGTCATCTCCACCATGCACCAGTCCTCGCTCGGATCGATCATGCTGCTGATGAGCCACCGGCTTCATGCACTCTGGTTCACCCCCTGGCTGCCGTTGCTGTTCCTGATGTCCGCGATTGCGGTCGGGATGCATGTTGTCATTGTTGAAAGCATGCTGAGTGCGAAAACCTTCGGGCGACGCATCGAGATGCCGCTTCTGTCCGGCCTGGCAAAACGCAGTATCGCTTTTCTCGGCCTTTATGTGATCATCAAGCTGATGGACCTGATCTGGGCGGACGAGTTTACCATGCTCTTCACCTCGTGGTGGGGCCTGCTCTGGTGGGTCGAAGTGCTGCTGTTCGGCATGGTGCCGGTCTTCCTGCTTTCATTCAAGGCATTCCGACGTGATCCAAGGTGGCTGTTCTGGATCTCCTGGATGGTGATAGGCGGGTTGATTCTGAATCGTTTCAACGTCTACCTGTTCGCGGTACAGGCGTACGACGGCTGGACGTACTTCCCGACGATGTGGGAGGTCATCGTATCCGCATCGATCGTCGCCTTCATCTTTGTCGGCTACAAGTACCTGTCGAACAAATTTCCCGTCCTCCACAAAGAGGAAGGGTTGGCGAAAGCCTGACGACACCGTTATACTTGCTTGAGGTTGCCCAGGGCCCCGGTGTTTTGATTCGCCGACACCGGGGTCCGGCCGCCTCGTGTTCAATTCAGGGAGGCACGAAATCCTGCACGTCGAGGGAAGGACAGGCATCCTAGCACTCCCTTGCCACACTTCCTTCCGAAACCCTCAGGATTTTGCCGTGCAAAACCACAGTACCGTACCAGGTCTCAAACGATAACGGGTCATGACGGGGGACCATGTGGAGCAGGACGCTCAACTGGCACATGCGATTCAGTTCTGCAGGGAACGAGCGGAGGGGCTTCCCGATGAAGAAATCGAGGAGTTCCGTGCACTGCAAAACATGTGGAAGCGTGCGTATCCGGACGAGTGCATTTCATGGTACCGTGATCTGAAACGGTCCCATCCCGGTTCCGCAACTCACCTGTATATGTACGGGCGGATCGTGAACAACAAACGCAAGGCGCTGTATCTCGCACGTGAAGCCATCACTCTCGAACCCGGCTGGCCCTACGGGTACCGCCTGCTGATGGGCACTTACTGCTCCTGCCTGTACCACTGCGAATGCTCACGAAAAGACCGTCACGCTCTGCTGGCGGAGATCCCTCACGACGCCAAGTATTTCGAACATGTCTATGAAAACTGCCCCGACGCCGGCAAGATGCTGCACTACGTCTTCGACTACAACATCTTCAACCGCAAGATCGAAGGCGCCAAGGCCGTGGTGAAAAAAGCGCGCAAGCTGAAGCAGGGCTGGGCGCAGGGCAGCGATGTGATGATGGTGATCAAGGCGGCAGAAAACAATGAAAAGGCACTGCGAAAATATATCAAAGACCTCGTCATGCAGATGGAATATGAAGGACGGGTCGATCCGCATGAGCGTGACGCCAATATCGTCGACTGGATGGCACGTTATTACCGTGCGGCGTTCGCCTTTTCCCGTGCCCTGGAACTGCTGGCCCGCCGTCTCCCGGATGCACCCCCGGAACAGCGCAGCGGGATTTATTTCGACATGGCACGATACAGCACGCTGCTGGAAGAGGACGATCTCGCCTTCAAATACCTTGAACAAGCGGTCAACAGCGGCTTCGACCGTGTCGACCGTCTCGAGCAGGAAGACGATTTCATCGCATTGCATGACGATCCCCGTTGGGAGCAATACCTGGAAGGGGTCAAGCAGAACTGGATGCTTGGCAAGACCGAACGGCGACAGGAGGCGCTCTTCAAGAAGGTGCGTTTCGTGATGCCGGAGTTTGCAATGAAAGACAGCAGCGGCAATGAAATCACACACAACGATCTCGCGGGATCCGTGACAGTCCTGGATTTCTGGTCCACCATGTGCGGCCCCTGTCAAAAGGCGTTGCCGGAAATCGACGAGTTCTACCGTGAGGACCGCCGGCCCGGCGTCAACGTCTACTGTGTGAACCTGTGGGACCAGAGCCCGTCGTATGTGGTCAGCTGGATGGAAAAACGCGGCTACGCCATACCCGTCGCATTCGGCAGCGAAACCATGAAACGACGCTTCGAGGTCAATTCCGTCCCCCAGATCTTCATCATCGACCCGGACGGCATCATTCGATTCCACGAAGCCGGCTATAAGATCGGCCTGCGTGAACGATTGCGCTGGTGGACTGAAGACCTGCTCGAACGTCAGCGCCCAAAACCGGCTTGACCAGCCGGTACGATTCCATCGTGCCGACGACGATCGGCTCTCTCGCTTGGTGGACTGACTGCATGCAAAAGCAGTGGGGTTACCTGTTTGCATTTGCGGGTAACAGAAACAGGCCGCGCCCTTTCGGACACGACCCGTGGGTGTGATTGTCGTGGGACGATGTTATTGTTTGTTTTGCTCTTTTCTTGTGCTTTGCCACTTATGGCAATCTTTCACTAGCATATAACAACCATAACAGATTATTCTGACGATTTACCAGAAATGATAATAGCCTTCCCGAGCCAACTCCTTTAGAATCGTCATATGAGGACCGTTGAAATCATATTGTATTTTCCATGCATCATCAACTTTTCTAAATATAATATCGTCATTATGACCAACCGATTGACCATTTATACTGTTAGAATAGTCATCATTAAATCTACAAGAGCCATGAATGTGTTTTATACCATAGGACGCATATGATCCTGAACCCCGGATAAGATGCTCTGTTATCTCCATGTCAAATTCGCTTAAATGCTCAAATATTAAATCTATTTCCTCCCCTATTTTGCTTGTATCTTGTGCTTGATAATAAGGTAATATTATTTGTTTATTCTTTGTTTCGTAACCAAGGATTATATTTTCTACAATAGTACTTATTTCATTTTTATCATAATCTGTTATGTATGATCCACCTCTGTTGTAATAGGGGCGATCATTTACTGTGTTATCGGTTATATGGATGGTTACGGTTGAAAACGCTACAGGATATTGATCAGCCATGTATGCGATTTCTCCTGCGTCTCCTTCAGCCATACCAAGCATGGCTGGAAGATTATCCTCCTTGCCAAAACAGAAATACCTGTTTTCAAGGTTGCTGGTTGAGTTACTGAAACCACTCCAGGGGACTCCATTCGCATAATACATGAGGTATGAAAGTGTCTCTCCGTTTTCATTGCCTACTTCCACGGCATCAAGTCTGGTTGTTTGTCCATTTGGAGATTCTATCTTCAGAATCCGAAAAGTATCTGGTAGAGTGAAAGAAGTTGTGGCATTGTCCTCTCCAATAAATATCCAATCACCTTCTACATCGTGTGAAGGAACAAATACCCTGTAAGTACCCTCCATATTGTCTTCGTTGCCTTCATCATTGTTATTAACCTGTCTATCACATCCATTTATGAATATTACAAAACCAACAACAATGTAAACAATGTGAAAATATTTCATCATATCTCCTTAATCCGGTTACCGTGTTTCTTAAAAGTCCTTACGCTTTGGGATAGCCCGCATATTTCACGAGTTCAAACTGTGTCAGATGTGAGGCGCGAAGGATGAAGCTGTATGGCAATACCGCGAATCCTTCGCAACAAAGCAGATGACGCAGTTGGGACCGCCCGAAGGGTGAATGAATAGATGAGATTGGCCTGGACACAATCTGTGTCAGGGAAAATCTGTATAGCGTGACATTATCTTATTGTTACTATAGTTTTTAGAAAAGAATGTTCTCGCCATTCATGAAATATTCGGGATAGTCGTCAGGTCACCGCCTCGTTGATGTCTGCCGCAACTTGATTATTCAACCAGCTGGGACTTCTAAAAATCACGATATCATAGTGTCTTAGCGAATATCTGGTAACGGGAACAATATGAATCGTGGACCTCTATCCCGAACCCTTCTGTGAATAGCCGACTGCCTCCAGGGCTAAGCGCACTTGCTCCTGAGGGGTGCCCGCAGTTCTATGCATGCTTTTCACGCCATAACAGTATCAGCTGTATCAGCAGGATACCAGGATATGCTTACGGTTATTCTTCAATATGATAACCTGTCAGTTCTTCAACCGATCTGTATCCATCGCTTTGGCTCCAGATCAGCTTGATTTGACCTAATCCCGGCTTCCACCATTCCATAATTCTGTTGCCGGATCCAATTTCATCTCGTTCGATATACAAGCAGTTATCGTATGTACCGGACGCAATTTCAAGGCTTACGTTTGAGCTCATACACTCGAAATTCCAACCATCGGAAGTCCATGTATCACCTTCATGCATAGGATAAGGGAAACCCAGTTCTTCCTCGCCGTCGCGCAATAGCCATAAACCATCTTCCTTATTGGTGATATATAGGTTGTCTTCAACCCCGTACCAGGTGTAACCACCTCGTTCCATTGTAGAAGTCAGTTCTAAGGTGTAGTTTTCACTGGAAACCACGTTACCATTTGCATCATATTCTTTATTATTGTAATTCCAGGAATTACCCGGCGATAAAGGTATTAAATCACTTGGATTATCTGGTATAGCAGGATTATCCGGACCTGTTCCGTTTGAATCCTCTTCGCAACCTGTCACTGCAGCCAAGAGAACAATAAATCCCATGAAAACGAACCGTCTCAGATGTTTCACTTGTTCCGCCTCCAGGTTGACTTTTATCGCTTTAGCTGGATAAATTGTTGTTTTTAGAATAACCAGAATCCCGCAACGGCATTCCAGAATACTGTTCATCGCAAGTATACGAGAGCACGTGGCTGCAATTCTTACTCGACCTTAAACAGCAGCGTTAGTTTCGATTTAGACGTCGTTAGATGTTTGGAATGCCAAACAGAGAGAACCCCAATGCAAACTTCGAACAATAATACCCTAAGAGGGGGAATCGATTGGAAGGAGAACGGGTTTGCGCAGACAGCTTTGGGTGTGGTTCCGCTTTCTATGTTGTGTTGTACTTCTTTCAGGCTGTTCGAAGACAACACATCAACCCAACGCTTATCCATACCGGGTCGGCCTTCTTCGCACCTTCAATCCGACAGTGACGGAGGTTCTGCATCATAAAAACAGCCGCGGCCGGCATAACCTTGTCATCGCAAATTTAAAAGCCCCGCCAAACCTCGCCTATGAGGGTGAATACCATATAGATCAAACGGATTTTCAACGTACCACCGTGTTCACTCGTATCAATTTGTCCGAGGCGCCTTTGCCGGGAGTTCATTTCAACCGGATTCGACTACATGAAACAAAGCGGCAGGATTCACCGGATGTGTTGTTGACGGCACAATCGGATTCACTCAAATTATTGATCCGTGTCTCCCCGGCGCATGAATCCGTGGATACCCTGCATCGCATCATCCGCCCGAAAACCGTTGATCCTGCGACAGCCTGGGATTGTCGCCCGGCGCTGTATGCATTTCAAGAGGGTAATCGGCCTGGAGGTCTTGCGGGGGTCTT
>WJJA01000219.1 GCA_014729955.1 bacterium | reverse complement strand
GCATGCCGCCGGAAATCTGTGTCCTGTTCAGCACTTCCAGCGCGGGTCGTGCGTCAGGGTTGTGAAGCCGTGTCGGAGCGGCTTGGACCAAAAGGGGCAGGAATGCGAACCATGCCGCGAAACCGAACCATACCAAATCCCTTTTTTTCATCGGCGCCTCCTGGAGCGTTCGATCGGATTGCCTTGGCAATCTCCTGCGAAAATGGTGTGTTAGAATGAATGCGCTGTATCGGTAACAAGATGGTGCTGGACGCGTGATCCGTAAAACATCCAGTTCCTGTAAGCTGATTACGCTGCCCAGCCGAAGGTTCCCGGGGAGGAAAGTCGGCGAGACAAGGTCAATGCTGAATAAAGTAGGCTCACGTGGAACTCAATGCAACGGTTTCAGAGGATCTGAAAAAAAACTCCGGTATCGGAGTAACTGCCAACATGTTGTCTTAATATTATCAATGAATTAAATAGTTCAACGAAACAGTGACGACAGGGAGGGATCTCTTTTTCGATCAATATGGGGCACCAAAAACCCCTCAACGGTACTCTATTCTTACTTGACACCCTTTCGCTGCATCTTTAAGTTAAATGAACTGAGCCGGAAATCCCTGATCACGCCCTTCGCAGGTCGCGAGGGGGAGATAGTATCTGGTAGGGTGGGAAGCTTCGAAGTATTACGATGGAAGCAAACAACGAAGTAGAAGGAGAGGATCCATGAGAGTACGTTGGTCAACGATGTGGGTGATACTTGGCATGCTTCTGGTCGCGATGACGGCCATGGCCGATGTATCTACACCGATGCACACAGTCATGCTTCCCGACGGACGCGTGATTTCCGGCGACGAGCTGGACACTGAGTTTACAGACTCGCTGTTCTACTTTGACCCGGGCGATTACAGCAGCCTGTATACGACTGCGAACCTTTGGTCGGCTGTACGTTTTACCGCTCCGGCGGCTTTCACGCTTCAGGGTGTGCACTTCCTGCCCCTGAACCAGTACAGCAACACCACGGACGGCGCTGAAGTCTACGTGTACGACGATGATGCCGGTTCTCCGGGTGAGAACATGCTCACATCCGGCGACCCGATCGGAACCGTGGCGACGGTCGCAAGCTTCTCGGACTACAACGAAGTCCTGCTCGATGAAGAAGACTACATTGAGTTCGAATCGGGCGAAGAATTCTGGATTATTTACGGTCCCGCACCGGGCGGAAACTATCCCGGTCAGACCGGTGACGGCTGGTGGAACCTGCTCGACTCCGGCAGCAGCAACGAGCGTAACAAGATGGCGGCCGGCACGACCATCGAAGCTGTCACGGACTGGGGCGATCCGCTGCAGGGTGACTTCTTCATCGTTGCCGGTGGTGAAGTCGAATCCTTCTTCGACCTCAGCCTGAAGGCGGTCTACAACGACGTACAGCAGTTCCACGTATCGTCCGGAACGACCATCAACTACCATGCCAAGATCAAGAACACCGGCAATATAGATTCTCCGGACGACGCCGAGCTGGAGCTGGATCTTGTCGATTCCGAAGGCACCTCGGTCTGGTCCGAAACGATTACCCTCGATGCAATCGCCGGCGGCGACAGCACCGTGATCGACCTGACCACTCCCTGGACGGCCGGCGATGTGGATCGCTATGTCATGACCGGTACCATCACGGCGACCGATGACGCCGATCCGGACAACGACGTGAACTACCTGCTGCAGCAGGTTGTCGCTTCCCCTGACTGGTACATTTATGATGACGGTACCTTCGAGACGGGCACCAACTTCTCGGAAGGTAACGGCTGGGCCGTGGCGTACAAGCCCTCCAGCGTACCCGCGAACATCGACTCCGCGTCCTGGTACATTGCGGAAGACGACGACGACGTGAACCTGCAGGTCTGGAGCCTCGTCGATGAAACCATCGAAGCGCTGTGGACCTATGAAGGTGCTGTCGATGCAGAGTGGAATGCCTTAGAAGTGACTGATGAAAACGGCGAAGCATTCAACATTGCCGACGGTTTCTTTGTCCCGATGTACGTCTGGACCGAGGGCGACAACGCCTTCCAGCGCGACATCAACCCGCCCACGAGCGCCTCGAACTCCGAAATGCCGGATGCGTCCTGGCAGGTGTCCGACGGCGGCAGCTCCTGGGCCTTTGACAACTCCGGCAACTGGGGTATGCGTGCCCGTATCGGCCAGGGCGTTGCGCCTTCGCTGAGCTTCCCGAACACGCAGCTTGACTTCGGTCAGGTGACGGTGGGTGAAACCGGTTCCGCCATGCTGGAAATCGAGAACTCCGGCGACGGCGCCGGCCGTATCGACTCGATCACTTTTGCCGCCGGCTCCGCTGAGCTGTCTTACGTGCCGACCCTGCCGTTTGTGATTGAAGCCGGTGAAACCGCTGAGTTTGAATTCCAGTGGACTCCGGAAGAAGTCGATCCGGACTTCTCCGGCGGAGCGCTTGTGTATCACAACGACCTCACCCAGTCCCCGCCGCGTGTGATCGTGCAGTTCTCCGGCGTGGCCGCGTTGAACGTCGAAGAAAATGCTGAAGCGGGTATCCCGAACGAGTACTTCCTCGACCAGAACTTCCCGAACCCCTTCAACCCGACCACCACGATCCGCTTCGGACTGGTGCAGCCGAGCAATGTGAAGGTGACCGTGTACAACATCGAAGGCCGTCAGGTCGCGACGTTGGTCAGCCGGAGCATGAATGCCGGTGTGCATCATGTGAACTTCGATGCGACGAACCTCGCCAGCGGCGTGTACTACTACGCCATCCAGGCGAACGACTTCCGCAGCATGAAGAAGATGGTTCTGATGAAGTAAATAGCGTTCGATAGTCAGTACGTCTATGAGCAGGTGGATGCAGATTGCATCCACCTGTTTTCGATTCGGCAGTTCTGAATGTCTTTGCCCCTGATGGAGCACGGGAACCGGCGAGTTTGCTCCCATCGAAAGCCGGGGGTTCCTATCTTTCCACTTGAACGAGAACGAAACGCGGACGATAACGAAAGGGCAGGACGAATGGACGCGGTACATGATGTGGAACTTCCCCTGAAAAAACTGAACAGCGGCAAGGTTCGTGAAATTTATGAAGCTCCGGACGGGCAGATCCTGATCGTTACAACCGACCGGTTGAGCGCCTTTGATGTGATTCTGAACGATCCGATCCCGGGGCGCGGCGAGGTGCTGAACCGGATGTCGCTCTTCTGGTTCAAGTATTTTGAGGGCAAAGTGCGCCATGCAGTGGTCGAAAGTGAACCGGAAGCAATGAACCTGGGCGTGGAGCTCACCGGGCAGCAGACCGAAATTCTGCGTGGTCGTTCGGTCTTGATGAAAAAGGCGGAGATGCTGCCGGTTGAATGCATCGTACGCGGCTACCTGGCCGGTTCCGGTTTCAAGGACTACAGGAAGACCGGTGCGGTGTGCGGCCATCAGCTGCCGGTCGGCATGAACAAAGCAGAGAAGCTCCCCGCGCCGCTCTACACCCCTTCCACAAAGGCGGAAGAAGGTCATGACGAAAACATCACCTTCGAACAGACCGTGGACCTCGTCGGGATGGAAACGGCGGAGAAACTGCGCGACCTGAGCCTGGGAATCTACTCCGAG
>WJJA01000031.1 GCA_014729955.1 bacterium | reverse complement strand
GGTCGGAACCTCGCCCGAAACCGCGCTGAACATTCTGCGCGACCATCGTGTCGAAAAGTTGCCCATTGTCAACGATGAGAATGAGCTGGTCGGGCTGATCACGGTGAAGGATATTCAGAAGCGAATGCAGTTCCCGAACGCCGCAAAGGACGAACGCGGGCGATTGCTCGTGGGGGCGGCGGTCGGCGCCGGAGACTGGGAACAGCGTGTCCCGGCCCTGGTGGATGCGCAGGTGGATGTGGTCGTGCTGGACTCCGCGCATGGACACAGCAAGGGCGTGATCGATGCGGTGGCTCGTATCCGTGAACGCTATCCGGACTTGCAACTCGTCGCCGGCAATGTGGTTACGGCGGAGGCGACGAAGGCGCTGATCAATGCCGGCGTGGATGCGGTTAAGGTCGGCGTCGGGCCCGGTTCGATCTGCACGACACGGGTGGTGGCCGGCGTAGGGGCTCCGCAGATTACCGCCATCATGGACTGCGCGGCGGAGGCAGACAAGCACGATATCCCGATCATCGCGGACGGTGGCGTGAAATATTCCGGTGACATCGCGAAGGCACTGGCGGCCGGCGCGAGCACGGTGATGATCGGATCGCTCTTTGCCGGGTCAGAAGAAAGCCCCGGTGAGACCGTGCTGCTGGAAGGCCGGACGTTCAAGGTATTCCGTGGCATGGGCAGTATCGGTGCGATGAAGAAGGGATCCGGGGAGCGCTATTTCCAGGGCGACGAACACGATCCCGGCAAGCTCGTGCCGGAAGGGATTGAAGGACGTGTGCCGTTCCGCGGCGCTCTCGCCGACACGGTCTACCAGATGATGGGCGGTGTGCGTGCATCTATGGGCTACTGTGGTGCGAAGGACCTGGAGACGTTCCGCACCAGAACGAGAATGGTGAAGATTACCGGTGCCGGACTGCGCGAATCGCATCCGCATGATGTCATCATCACCAAGGAAGCCCCGAACTACGGTGTGAAGTAACGATAGCCGGCCTGCAGCAGCCGGCTGACGAACTCGCGACGGGTGGAGTTTTGCCGGTATTCCGAAGCCCGCCGGGATTGCAACACAAAAAGGGAAGCGGTGAAAGCTCCCCTTGCAGTTCCTGACGGAGGTTAAAGCCTGCTCTACTGAGCAGCTTCCTCAAGCCGGGCGATGCGTCGGTGCAGACGCGATTTGCGGGATGCGGCACGATTGCGGTGAATGATGCCCTTGCCGGCGAGACGATCCAGCATGCTCACGGCTTCGCGCAGTGCAGCACGACCTTCTTCGGCTGTCGAGGCGTTCTCCACGCGGCGGATTGCCTTTTTCATTACATTACGGTAATGACGGTTGTGGGCACGCTCCCTGGCGGAGGTCCGCATGCGTTTTTCACATGACTTGTGTTGCGGCATTTCTTTAACCCTGCAAAAAGTGGTTTGTTTAGCAGACATGGAAGTTACGGTATGAACGATTCACTGTCAAGAGAAACACTGGATGAACTGGCTCAAAAGCTCGTACAGGCGGACCGCGTGGGAGTGCTCACCGGTGCCGGGGTATCGCGTGAAAGCGGGGTACCGACCTTCCGAGAAGCTGACGGCCTCTGGAACAGGTTCAGGCCCGAAGAGCTGGCCAACGTCAATGCGTTTATTTCCAACCCGGAACGTGTCTGGGAGTGGTACCAGTGGCGACGTGATCTGATTGGTAAAGTCGAGCCGAACCCGGGGCACTATGCCCTCGCCGAGATGGAGCAACTGCTCGAGCAGTTCACGCTCGTTACCCAGAACGTTGACAATCTGCATCGGCACGCGGGGAGCGATCGTGTGATCGAGCTGCACGGCAACATCATGCGGAATAAATGCCATAACTGCGGTGTGATTGTTGAGACGGAGATCGAGTTCGCCGAAGGCGAGCTGCCCAAATGCGAAGCATGCGGTGGGATGATACGGCCGGACGTTGTGTGGTTCGGGGAGATGCTGCCGGCCGATGCGATCGAGCAGGCCTGGAACGAAGCGAGGCAGTGCGACGTATTCTTTTCGGTAGGCACGTCCGCGATTGTGTACCCGGCCGCCCAATTGCCTTTTGAAGCCAAAGCGGCAGGGGCCTATCTGGTGGAAGTGAATCCACAGAAAACGGACCTCACCCGGCTTGCCGATCTCTACATCGGCACTCCGTCGGGTGAAGCGATGCCGAAGGTGGTGGATGCGTTAAAACGGGCCCTGGAGAAGTAGTTGTTGAAGATCTCACGAACCAACCGCAAGCGAAGTGTTGCCTTTGTCCTCCTGGTGCTTCTGGTGTTCTCCGTAACCGGATGTGCCTACTTCAACGCCTTTTACAATACACGCCACAATTTCCGTGAAGGGGAACGGGAACGGGAACGCTCCACAGATCCGAATGTTCAGCCCGCCGGCTACCAGAAAGCCGTGGAATCCGGCGCGAAACTGGTGGAGTTTTACCCGGAATCGAAATACGTCGATGATGCCCTCTTCATAATGGGGCAGTCTTACTACTGGAACAAGGACTACTTCAAAGCGAAGCGGAAGTTTGAAGAGTTGATGTCCAACTACCCGGAAAGCCCGTATTACACGGAATCCCGCCTCTGGTTGGGGCGTTCGCTTGTCGCTCTGAAGCAACGCCAGGAGGCGACATCGACCCTGCGTACCCTGATGACTGACACCGATGACGGCGAGTTGATCGGCCGAGCTAAGTTCGCGCTTGCGGAACTCTATTTCATTGATTCACTGTTTGTGCGAGCGGAAGAGCAATTCACCGAAGTAGCGGAGACCTCTCAAGACCAGGAACTGCTCGGTGAAGCGCATTGGCGTGCGGGAGATGCAGCTTTTCGCGACAAACGGTTTCGAGTTGCAATGGAGCATTTTCGTGAAGCGTTGAAGCATGAGCTGACACGGATTCAACGCTTCCGTGTTAAAACCTGGCTGGGTCGTGCCTACTACGAGATGCGTGACTATGACAAGGCGGCTTCGACGTTTCAGGATTTATTGAAAGACAAACGGTTTTATGAAGAGCACCCGCCGGTTCGAGTGGAGCTGGGACGTACCCGCGCCGCCCAGGGACGCATCGAAGATGCGCTGAAAATCTACAAGCATGTCTACGAAAACAACGACCGTACCGATCACGCTGCTCATGCCTGGTATGAAACTGCGCTGATCTATCTCAAACAGGAAGGAATGCGTGAGGAAACCAAAGAGGCACTGACGAAAGCGCGTACAGTGAAGTCGGGCAGCCGTTATGCACTGACCGCCGATTCTCTCTTTAATACGTTGGTAGAAATCGAAGAGTTGGGGCTTAGGCGTCAGAAAATTCAATTGCGTTCAGAATTGATCGAGGAATGGCTCGCCCGCCCAGTACATCCGAACGATACAGTGAGCTTTACAGCCGCCGAGTGGTATGATTCTGCTGCGGTCGATTCACTTAAACTCATACCACTATGGGAAAGCGCCTGGCGTGATAGTACCATCGTACCGGTTGATACTACCAGGGCGGACACATTAAGAAGCCGTGTCGACAGCACCGGTGTTGCCGTATCGAGCGACACAACGGATGCCTTGTCGGATGAGCTTGTTACCCGGCTGGACTCAACCCTGATCGACACGACGGCTGAGGCGCTTTCACCCGGAGAAGTTGTCGTGGACGAGGGTGACATGGTGCTACTCGGGGACAGCCTGCTGGTGGAGCGCTCATCGCTTCCCGACTCAGTTTTGCAGCGGGCGGACGGTCTTGCCGGCGACTCTTCCGTTGCTGTGCAGCAGGTGGCACCGAGTACACCGGAGGAGTTGCTCGGGGCATTGATGGGAGACGGGCCGATAGGGGCACCTTCCAACGCGGCCTACAGGAAGAAGGAAGACTCTCCGCAGGAACCGAATCCCGATACGACCACCCCGACACCCGACACTACGGCCGCCGAGTTCTTCGACGATACAAGTCTGGATGAAGGCGAAACTGCGGATTCGCTGCAGGAGTTTGCAGAGATGCCTGGCACCGGGGAGATTCCCGATTCGCTATTGCTCGCTTCCGATTCTTTGGCAGTGCAGGGTTCGGATTCCCTTGTTGCTCGTCCCGAAACGGAGAGGCCGGATTCTCTCGCCGCAGTAGCGGATACAACCGGCCCTCGTATCATCACGATTTTTGATGTTACCCCTGTGCAGGACACGCTTGCGCATCATCGCAATGAATTGATCGACATTCGATTTCAGTTGGGTGAAATCTACCTGTTCGATTTGCGCGAACCGGATTCCGCACAGGTGGTATTCAAGGAACTTTCGCTTCCGCCGGGTACAGATTCGGTTCGCGCCCGTGCCTGGACCGCTCTGGCTTATATCGCCCAGGAAGACAGCAATTACGTCCGTCGAGACAGCATGCTGCAGGTGATCGCAGAGGAATTCCGCAGTACCAGTTACGGACGTACCATTGCCGAGGCTCTGGGCCTCCTCAACAAAGAGGAAGAAGTACGGAAGGATCGGCAAGCCTTTCAGGAAGCGGAGGCAATGTACTACAGTGAGGAGGGAGATCCACAGGAGGCCTATTCCAGGTATCGTTGGGTGGCCGACACGTACCCCAATTCTGACGTTGCGCCCAAAGCGCTTTACGCGGCAGCCTTCATCGCAGCGACGGATCTTGAAGATGACATGACAGCCGAAGAGATCTTCACCACCCTTCAAAGCGAATACCCTGCGAGCGAACAGGCGATTACGGCCGGCAAAATCCTGAACGATCTGTTTACGATGAGAAACGCGGTAGAAGGGGGGGACAGCGCGTCCGTCGCGGAGATTGATATTGACGCGATCCCGGAAAACGAACTTGAGAACAAGCCTGATATTTCCGGCGGTCAGGAAACCCTTGCACGTGTGCTGGAAATGCGGAATCTTCTGCCCCCGGAAGTTTTAAGCGGGACAGGCGGGGATGTCGTGTTGCGTTATGTCGTCTTTGAAGATGGTTCGGCGTCTGAGTTTCGAGTCGTGAAAGAAGATCCGCCCGGACGGGGTCTCGCTCAAGCCCTGATCGCAGGCCTGCAGGAGGTGAGTTTTAATCCCGGGAAGCAGGAGGGCGAAGCGGTGGCAACCCTTGTCGAACGTCGTTATACTCTTCCTCTGGATGCACCCCCTAACGTCCGTCCTTTGCCCAAGCGAAGAGGCCGCTCGTGAAACATCATGAAATGGGTCGGGTTACCACCATTCGCGAGATACGACCCGATATCTGGTCCATGTGGCTGCAGGCACCTTCCATCTGTCGTGACGCTGTGCCGGGGCAGTTTCTCCATGTCAGGGTGAAGCAGACCTATGTACCTCTACTGCGCCGTCCACTCAGCATCGGGCGCGTGCACGGAGATCAGCTGGAGCTGGTCTGGAGAGTGGTCGGCGAAGGCACACGTCTGCTTGCGGAGGTCTTTCCCGGCGATAGGGTCGATCTCCTGGGACCGTTGGGACACGGGTTTACCCTTTCCAATGAAGGACCTGCGCTGCTGGTCGGCGGCGGGCTCGGGCTGCCACCCCTGGTGTATCTTTACGATGAGCTGAGACGAAGAGGCAGCAAAGCGGAACTTCTGCTGGGTGTACGTGGTGCCGCAGATATTCCACTGGCAGAGGATGACCCGGTTCTCGATCATATTACCATCACCGCCGAGCTTGGCGAAGGCTATGAACAGGGACTTGTTACAGCACCGACGCAACGCAGTCTTGAGTCTCATGAAGCAGCAGGCGAGCTGGATCAGTTGTCGCTTTACACCTGCGGTCCCTGGGGATTGGTAACAGCATTGCAGGGAGTGGTACCCGAGGGTGCCCTGCGACGCGCGGAAGTGTCATTGGAACAACAGATGGGCTGCGCCATGGGGGTCTGCCAGGGTTGTGCGGTTCGTGCAGCGGGAGGAAAAACGCCCTACCGCCTGGTGTGTCATGACGGACCGGTGTTCCCGCTATTCGATGTGGAGGCGCCATGAGCGAACGATTGCGTGTCACCTTGAACGGTCTTGACCTCGCCACTCCTGTTCTCGCGGCGTCAGGTTGCTACGGCTACGGAGTGGAATACGCTGAAGTCGCCGACCCGCGCTACCTGGGCGGGTTTATCACGAAAAGTGTATCGCCGGTCCGTTGGGCAGGCAACCCGCCGCCGCGATTGTGCGAAGTCGGATCCGGCCTGATTAACAGCATCGGCCTGGCAAACATGGGGGTGAAGGAGTTCGCGGAGACGGTCGTGCCGCAGTATGCCGGTCTGGAAACCCGGAAGATTGTCTCTATTGCCGGAAAAGTGCAGGATGATTACCTGGCGGTGGTGGACCGTCTCGAGCAGGTTGAAGGCATCGACGGCTACGAATTGAACATTTCCTGCCCGAATGTCAAAGAGGGGGGCATGGCATTCAGTCAGAACCCGGATGTTACCGAGAATATGGTGAAGCGTGTCCGCATGATCAGCAAACGCTGGATTACGGCGAAATTGACTCCGAACGTCGCATCCGTGGCAGATGGCGCAAAGGCCGCGCAGGAGGGCGGCGCCGATGCGGTCAGCCTGATCAACACCCTGGTAGGGATGGCGGTGGACTGGCGCAGTCGCCGGC
>WJJA01000218.1 GCA_014729955.1 bacterium | reverse complement strand
GATAGGGGATGAACTTAGCAGGATGTCAATCAAACTGCCGTCTTTGCGTCGCCATACGGTCTCAACCGTCCCAACACCGAACTTGCCAATCTGGGAATATTTCTCTTTTCCTACTTTCTCAAACTCTTTGATATCGGGGTAAAGTATGATCGCACTTTGCCCTATCAGTTCATCACGCTGATAGCCTGACATTTCAGAAATCTGATCGTTGATATCCAGGAGAACTCTGTTCGAAACCAAACCAAATCCGATGGGAGCGGCGCGAAACATGCTGCTGATTTTCTGCTCACTCTTCCGGACTGCTTCTTCCGCCTGCCTGCGCTCGGTGATATCCTGTGTGATTACAATAGCCTGTTCGATGCGTCCCTCTCCGGATCGAATCGGCACCGCATAATTCGAATAGAGCCTGCCCTCGTAAACAACTTCGTAGTAGGTTTCTTCACCCCTGAAAACCGCTTCGTGATGCGGTTTCATTTCATCCCACAATTCCGGGAAGACCTCCCACACCGTTCTTCCCACGACCAGGGACGAATCTAGTTCGGCCTGCTGAAACGCTTTGCCGTTGGCAATCAGGTAGCGGAAATTCCGGTCGAACAGGAACAGGGCGCCGTTGGGGAAGTTGTCCGTGAGAACGCGATAGCGTTGTTCGCTAAGACGTAAGGCTTCTTCCGCCTGCTTGCGCTCCGTGATATCCAGGAAGGAGATAAGGATCCGGGACAAGCTTTCTTCATGACCCGGCAGGACCTGGAGCTTGATAAAGAGGATTCTATGCTCACCTTTTGGTGTTCGGATCGGGATTTCACTATCATAGCGTGTGCCACCGTCGGCAAGCGTTGCGAGCTCTTTCGCAAACACGGGAAGCGATGCTTCCGTGAAATAGTTCTGTAGCTGACGCGGGACGTCCTCCTTGGAATCGGCTTCAAAAAAGTCAACACTTGTCTCGTTGACGTCGAGGATCCTGACCAGTCCGGCCAACCGGCCCACCTCGTCCAGATGATCAAGGAAATAGCGTTCGAACTCCTCGACGCCCTGCTCACGAAGCTTTTCCAGTTCAGCCCTGATAGCTGAAAAATCCTCTTCCCAGATGGAAATTGGTGAGTGTTCGAAGAAAATCTTCAAACGTTCACCGCTTTCCTTGAGCTTTTCTTCAGCCCGTTTGCGCTCGGTGATGTCATGAGCGATGGCGTAGGTCTTTCCTTCTTCCGGGCGGGGGTGGGAATTCCAGACCAGGGTTCGAATGCTGCCGTCCTTGCAGATGTAGCGGTTTTCAAAGGAGATGACTTCCGCACCCTTCTGCAGTTTATCTTCAAGAATACTGATGGTGGGCTGCACATCGTCAGGATGGATAAAATCAAGGAATGACGTTCCCAGCAGTTCCGACTCCGTATACCCGAGCACACGCTGGAAGGCCGGGTTGATCTGCAGGAAGGTGGCCGTATTGATATCCGCAACACAGATCAGCTCGGACGCCATGCTCGAGATACGCGCCAGTGCTTCTTCAGCCTTAACACGTTCGGTATTGTCCTGCAGGGAACCATACAACTTCACGGTCTTGCCGGCTTCGTCCTGCTCGGCGATTGCCCGAGCCGTCACATGGCGCAACTCGCCGTCCGCACGGTGCAGACGCAGATCGACCTGGTAGGGGGTGCCGTTCTTGACCGCTTCGTCGATGGCATCCAGCAAAAGGGGCAGATCTTCCGGATGATACTGTTTGGAATGCATCTCCAGGCTCGGCGCCTCTTCAGCCGGCGGGAGCCCGAAAATGTTGAACAATTCTTCGGACCAGTTGACCAAGTTGGTCGCAACGTCCCATTCCCAACTGCCGACTCCGGCAACACGTTCCGTGCGTTCAAGCATGCTGCGAAGGTGTTCACGTTCACGGTTGTCTTCGATTTTCTGGAGGGCAAAGCCGATGTCCCCGGCGACTTCTTCAAACAGGGCCTGTTCTTCCCTGTCGGAGGCATAATCTCCGGGCAGGGAGACGGTAAGGACACCGAACACACGCTCCCCGAACGCCAGGCGATAGGCAAGAGTCGTGTCGCCGCGGTACTCCTCTGCAACAGGACAGTCGGGACAACCCGATCCCGGATCTTCGATGTAGACAATCTCTTCCCTTAACAGTGCGCGGCGCATGCAGGCGGGAAACCTGCCGGTTCGAAGCTGACGATCGAGTTCAGCACTACCGCCGGCTAATCCGGAAAAGGCGGTCATGGTAACGGCTTCATTGGCCTTGTCCAGCAGGGCGATCCAGGCATTCGAATAGCCCATTGTCTCGGTCAGGTTTTCACAAGCTCGTTGGATCAGGCGCTGCGGATCCTCCTCCTCGACAATCATCTGGTTGACATTGCGGATCGCCTGCAGCACAAGATTCAGATGCTCCGTCCGCCGTCGGGCCAGCGTCTCGCGAGTGATATCGCTGACAATCAGAAACAGCTCTTTCTTGTTGTCACTCGTTTCGCCGTTTCGTTGCGGATCGGCGGGCATCGCTTCCAGACGTGCGTGAAACGGATTCTCATCTGCCTTTTTCATCCAGACATCTATCCGCTTGCCGCCCGGATCCTTGAAGAACGCACGGAAACGCGCGAGGTACAGCGGACGATCACTCTCTACGACCAGGGTGGAAAATGCTTTGCCGATGACGTGAGAGTCCGAGCCGGTCATCGTTTCAAATGTTCGGTTGACACGCTTGATCAAACCGTTTGAATCCAAGACGAGATACCCGGCGGGCGCTTCATTGTAGAGACGAGACAGATAGGCGCGTGTATCTTCCAGCTGACGGGTCGTTTCCTGCAGCTCTTCGTGCTGCAGTTCCAGCTCGATCTGGTAAACCTGGATCTCCTGCAAAATCTCCTTGATCTGATCCGGTGACAGATCGGCCAGCGAATCCTGCCGGCGGTCCAACAGGTCCGTCGCACGTCTGCGAAGTTCTTCCAGTTTCTTCCCGGGTAAAGCTCCCATGCCGCTCTTCTCCAACCTGTACGACTAGTTGCACCTGATATGAAGAGGAGTCATCGGTCTTACTCTAATTGAATGAATTGCTTTTATGAAACCCGGGGCAAGCCTCGAGCCACACAAAACAGCATACGATCTCAAACGGTCCGGCAGCCTACGACCGCTTTTCCACGGTACCGAACAGTCGTAACGGAGCGCCGTCCTCGCCGCGTTCAATAATCTCGCCACGGTCTGCAAGGGCGACAAAATCGCCGTCCTTTGTTTTAAGCCGGTACTCAACACGATATTCGTCCGCTTCCCCTTTAAGGTACTGCTCCATGGCCCCCATGACGCGATCAAAATCTTCGGGATGAATACGAGAGGTCCAGAAATCGAGTTCCCGACCAACCTCTTTCGACTCATAGCCGATGACATGCGCCTTGAACTCGCTGACTCGGACCTCATTTTCAGGAATATGCCAATCCCACCAGGCGATGCCGGCGATTCGAACCGCCACATCCAACCGGTCCGACATCACCTGCAGATTGTGCTGAGATTCCATCAACTCAGTAATATCGTCAAATGTAGCGTACACCCGATAGGGTTTCTTCGAGGAACCGTTGAACTCCGGTACAGCATTGACGATAATCCAGCGGGTCGATTCCGTGCTCTGGTTCTGCACTCCCATCACGAAGCCCTGCACCGGCTTACCGGTACTGAGG
>WJJA01000217.1 GCA_014729955.1 bacterium | reverse complement strand
GTTGTCAGCAGATTCGCCATCAGTTTGGCGGAAATCGGCACACGCGATTCGTCCTTCCGATCCTGCCGTGCATAGCCGAAATAGGGCATGACGGCGGTGACTCGTTTGGCCGATGCCCGTCGGCAAGCATCCAGCAGCACCAACAGCTCCATGATGTTGTCACCCGGCGGGAATGTGGGTTGTACGATAAACACATCCCACCCGCGAATGTTCTCATGGATCTTCACCGCGATTTCGCCGTCACTGAACCGACCCACCTCGGCCGCACCAAGCGGAATACCGATGTAGTTAGCGATATCGCGTGCCAGTTCCGGGTGCGCGTTCCCGGCGAAAATCTTGATTTGCTGGCTAAGTCCTGGAATCACGATGATCCTCTTGCCCGGCTGGGGTGGCAGGATTCGAACCTGCGAATGGCGGCCCCAAAAACCGCTGCCTTACCACTTGGCGACACCCCACTGTGGGATCGCACTCAGGAGACGTCGAGCTGCTCCGCCGCGTCCGAGGCGCCGCTTAAATAGCCCGGTACATCGCCGACCCGATGCATCCCGGATCGATTTTCTTCCCGCAGGCGACGATACACCTGCAAAATCAGCTCTTCAATGTCGTTGCGGAAGTCGTTGTTGATCGGATGCGCAATGTCCTTGTATGTACCGTCCGGCAATTTCCGTGAAGGCATGCAGACAAACAGCCCCTGCCCGCCTTCAATCACCTTCAGGCCGCGCACCACGAAAACATCGTCAAACGTGATGTTCACAAACGCCTTCAGCTTCTCCTCGTTCCGCAAGTTGATGTTGATCTCAGTGATCTGCATCCCTCGACTCCCTCGGCACGGCTCCCTGACCGTCATCAAAACACTTCCGCGCCTGAGCGTTACCCGTCAACGCTGCATCAGGTGCTCACCGTCGAGAAACATCCACACCGCGCCTTCGCAGGCGACTGCCCCACTCCAACACGCTGGTGTCACGGCCGTCAACGTGACACGGATCCCCTACGCCGGTGAATGAACAAACGGCGCCCCCGAAACGCCGTCAAGCGAAGCGGTGGCAAGGCTTTGCCCTATGCTTGCCACCGCGAGTCATAAAGGTAGGCAACCGCCAAGGGACTGTCAAGTCTCAACCTAAGGGATCGAGACACGGTTTTTCAGGCTGTTAGGAGACCGTCACTCTATCCTTCGCACGGCATCCCCGGCGCAAATCGCTCCCCTCCGGACAACAGCCCCGAGAGTCGGTTTTCCCGGGACCCTAACAGTCGAATCCCAAAAACGATGCCTCGTCGATCTCTACGCCTCTACCTCGAGCAGACGATATTCCTTCTTCCCGCGCCGCAGCACCACCACGCCGGACGGCAGCACATGGGTTTCACTTAACAGATCATCGCCCTCTTCAAGGCGTTGATTGTTCACATACAACGCGCCCTGCCGGATCATCCTCCGTGCCTCGCCCTTGCTCTTCACCAGACCGGTCTCGTCGAAGAGGTCCACCGCGTTGATCCCCTTCTGCAATCGTGCACGCGATACCGTTCCGCCCACGCTGTCCGCAAACGCCGCACGGATCAGTTCACGGTCCAGGTCCTCCAGCCGGCCGGCGTACAGCGCCTCCGCGCCCTTTTCCATGCGACGAGCTTCGGACGGACCGTGAATCAGAGCGGTCACCTCCCACGCCAGCCGTTTCTGGGCCGCACGCTCTTCCGGACGCTCACGGACTTCCCCTTCATAGGAGGCGATCTCGTCCATCTCGAGGAAGGTGAACTTCTTCATGTAAGGAACCACATCACGGTCATCCACACGCACGAAGTACTGGTAAAAATCCCAGACGCTTGTCCGGTCGGGGTCCAGGTAGATCGCACCCGCTTCGGTCTTGCCGAACTTCTGTCCGGCCGCATTGGTCACCAGCGGCGTGGTCAGGCCGTAAGCCTGTTCCCCGAGTTTGCGACGAATCAATTCGATGCCCGCGGTGATGTTGCCCCACTGGTCCGAGCCGCCCATCTGCACAAGGCACCCTTCCCGTTCAAACAACTGCAGGAAGTCATGCGCCTGCACCAGCATGTAGCTGAACTCGGTGTAGCTGATGCCCTGGTCTCGGTCTTCGAAACGGCGACGTACCGATTCTTTCGCCACCATGTAATTCACGGTGAAGAGTTTGCCGATGTCGCGCAGCCAGTCGATTACAGACAGGTTTTCGGTCCAGTCGATGTTGTTGACCACAACAGCGTCGGATTCTTCACGTTCGGACGCTCGTGCGACAATACCTCGCAGCTGCTTCGCGATCCCGGCAACATTGTGCTCGATCTGTTCCGCGGTGAGCAGGTTGCGTTCCTCGGATTTGCCGGAGGGGTCGCCGATCATGCCGGTCGCCCCGCCGAGCAGAATGACCGGGTGGTGGCCGTGCCGAGCCAGCTGCGACAGCACCATGATCTGCACAAGGCTGCCGATGTGCAGGCTGTCCGACGTCGGATCGAAACCGATGTATACCTTCTGCGGTTGAGCCAGCGTGGTCCTCAGACCTTCGTCATCGGTCATCTGCTCAATGAAACCGCGCTCCCACAATGTATCGATGATGTGCTTCATGGTGCCGTCCTGTATCCAATCCCGGTTCTGTCCGTCTGAATCCGCGCTCCGTCAGGGTCCGCCTTGATTCGTGTTATGTCCGGTTATGACCTGCTTTTGCGGGGTGTGACCCGATACTATGATTGTCCGCCGGTCACCTGTCTGCCGGCCTGCCGCCGCAGGCGATCCGTACCGTCTCCACGAAACCCGGGCCGACCTGACCGCGGAAGATACAACGTTTGCACCCCGCGTGCGAGCCCTGCTTCGCACTCTCGGTCGATCCGACCCTTCCCGGGAGATTGCCGATCGGCCCGTGCCTGTTTCCGGTACGACCTTTGCCCTACCTTTTGCAAACGTTACGTTCCAAAACACGGTTGCACGCATGAATCCGTCATTCTTTCAGCGCACGGCGAGCGCGCTGCTCGTCATTCTTTTCCTTACCGTATTCGCCCATGCGCAGGAGCCGGCGCAATACAAAGCTCCCGAACCCGGGTATGAATGGTCCTTCCCGCGTGATCACGGCAACCACCCCGCCTATGCGATGGAATGGTGGTATTATGTCGGCCGGCTGGTGCCGAAAGGCACCTCCTTCGACAACGAAGAACACATGCGAAGTGTGCAGCTGACCTTCTTCCGGAACGCCCTGCCGGGCTACCAATCCGGACAGTTCTATTTCGCCCATCTGACCTCCGCCGGTGCCGGGCAGCCGTTCCGTTTCGCCGAACGGATCGCGCGAGGTACTCTCGGCGAGGCGGGCGCGGACACGTCGCACATGCATGTATGGCTGCACGACTGGCGTGCCTCCGAAATCGCCGGCAACCAACTGATCGAGGCGTATGACGACAGCGTCGGCGGGATACGTCTGCTGCTGACTCCGACCTGGGAGCCGCGCCTGAACGGCCGTGACGGGTTCAGCAAAAAAGGTCCCGCCGGGACCGAAGCAAGCCTCTACTACTCCCAGCCCTACCTCAAGGCCGAAGGCTTCTACCTCCCGCGTGAAAATGAGGGCGGTTCCCCGGTGGAGGTTGAGGGCTGGTTCTGGCTTGACCGTGAATTCGGCAACCAGGAGCTGGGCGAGGGCCTGGTTGGGTGGGACTGGTTCGGCCTGATGCTGCCGGGCGGGGATGCGCTGATGATTTACATGATCCGGCGCGGCGACGATCAGCCCATCGAGCAATCCGGCGGCACATGGATGCCGAAGGGCGAGAAAGAAGTTCCCCTCGCCTTTGACGACTACACGGTGGAAGCGACCGGCACCTGGACCAGCGAAGAGAGTGGCGCGACCTACCCCTCCGGCTGGCGGATTACCGTGCCGCGTGCCGACCTCGAACTGACCGTCACCCCTCTTCACAAGGACTCCGAACTACGCACCGACCGCAGCACACGTGTCACCTACTGGGAAGGAGCAGTCCGCATTGAACGCAACGGTACCCCCGGCCGGAGCTACGGCTTCGTCGAACTGGTGGGGTACGACCGGTAGGAACGGATCACCCGCCGGGTCACACGCACGATGCGACCGTGAGCAAAATCGACGCAGTCTTGACGGCGTGTTATTGAAACGTTGTGTCGAGTCCCGACCCGCATCAATAGGGTGTGACCCAAACTCACAATGGATCTCGAACAACATCAGAGTAAGAGAGCCCGAACTTTCTCTTGACCGACCACTCCACATGCTGTTATGTTCCTGACTAGGAATCATTCCTATCTTGGAAACACATTGGATACGACCCTGAAAGATTTCGAACACTCCTTGGCTCGCTTCGAGGCGGCGATGAAACAGGCCGGCTTGAAGCTGACCCCGCAACGTGTTGAAATTTTTAAGGAAATCGCAGGGCGTGAGG
>WJJA01000216.1 GCA_014729955.1 bacterium | reverse complement strand
CCATTTCCATTTCGTCCCGGGAGTCTGTCATGGCACCATCCCGTTTTTTCCAGGCACAATCCGTGTCATTTGCCTATGAAGGGCAATTCGAACCTCTGTTCAAAGAGTTGCGTTTCCAGGTTTCCATTTCCGGAAGCGAACCGGCACGCATCGGTCTCATCGGGCCGAACGGTCAGGGAAAAAGCACACTACTTGGCTTGATCGCCGGCAGGTTTGATCCGGCGGAAGGGGAAATCAGGCGGCCGAAAGGATTGAGTATCGGCATGCTCGAGCAGGATCCTCTCGCTCGATACGGCGACGTTACCCTGCATGCCTTCATCACGTCTCCGTTCCATCCTCTGCTCAAGATCCGGGATGAACTTCATGCCCTGGAAGCATCGTTTGCCGACGAAGGACAACCGCCGGCAGACCGGCTGCAGAGATACGGAGATCTGCAGCAGCAGTTTATGGCATTAGGAGGCTATCCCGAATATTTCACGAGTTCAAAGTACGTCAGATGCGAGGCGCGAAGGATGAAAGATGTGTGATGAACCGTTAGAACTTCCGATTGATGGTGTACTGGATCTGCACACCTTTTCGCCGAAGGATTTGAAGACCCTGATTCCGGATTACCTCGAAGAATGCAGGGCTCGCGGCATCTGCGAAGTACGCCTGATTCACGGCAAGGGCACAGGGGCGTTGCGAGAAAGTGTCCATGCGATACTGAAACGACGGGATGACGTCGAAACGTTTTACCTTGCCGACCCCGTCCGAGGTGGTTGGGGAGCGACCGTGGTGGAGCTGAAGCGGCGGTAACGTGTATCGCATCCAACGGCAAGGCATCAAACGCCCCGGGATGTGCAGCAGCAGACTGCCACGCCGGCACTTCGCTGAAGGAGAAACTGCCACGGTGCATGAATGCCCGGCCGCGTTCATGAAGCGGCAGAGATACTTGCCCTGCCCATGCTGAAACGTTACCTGCTGTTGCTGATGTCGGGGAGGGATGCGGCGCACGAACGTCCGTGCCGTATCTATCTCCACAAACTCATCCACTCGGGCATAATACCTGCAGCTTCGTAACTACGGGTCCGCTCGCGGAATACATAGCGTACCGGGCGGTTTCGCAACGCATGCCATTGGTCTACCCTACGATCGACCGGTTCCAGCCTCAACTTCAGGAACCACAGAATGCTGTAACACGGCTGTGTAAAATCTACCCCGGCAAGAAGCCTCCTCGCCGGCTCTTCATTCTCCTGTTCAAGCGCGGCAAAGGCACGGTAGCCCTCGATTTCACCATCGCCGGGGTGCAGGTGAGCGGCTTCCTCAATCTGCTCAGCTGCTTCGTTCCATCGTTCCTGCTGCATCAACAGTCGTGCATAGGCAAGCCGCAACTCGACCCAGCCGGTACGCAACGTCAACGCTTCCCGAAACAGTGTATCGGCCTGATGCCATAGATCAAGTCTGCTGCCTTCATCTTCCACTTTCAACGCGCTGTCCGCGTAACACTCCGCCAGGCCGAAGAGGATCGAAGGATCGCCGGCTTCGGTTGCAGCAGCGGCTTGGTACTGCCGGATCGCAGCCCCGTATGCCCCGGTTTCCCATAGCAGAGCCGCCATCGATGTTTGCACGAGATAGAGCGGATCCGGCTTCGCTTCAAGGGCCTCTTTCAGCACTTGCAGTGCCTTCCGGCGGCCGTCTTTTTGCAAGCGCTCCGCATCCGCACACACCAGCCGGGCCCGTGCATTGTCCGGATCGTGCCGAAGTGCCGCTTCTGCTGACCGGATCGCCCGGGCAGGCTCGTGGTTCAGCAGATGCAGATGTCCTTTTGCGATCAGCAGTTTTGGTTCTTCGCCCGACTCCTCGGGGGCACGCTCGAGCATCTCCCATGCCCCTTCCAGATCCTCCTCACCCAGACGATTGAAGGCGGCGTTCACAAGGCCCACCGTGTAGTAAGGAGTCACATCGCGAATCGCGAGTTTCGCTTCCACCAGGCGGACCAGCGCTGTATCCAGCGCAAACAGCCGTTCCCGCACGATTTCACGAGGATCGTACACATCTCGTCGAGGGCTGTGATACGCGTTGACACCCTCGGCGAAATACTCCCATTCGGTCAAGCCCTGGTACCGGCTCATGAGGATGGTTTCGCCGTCCTGCTCCAACTTCAGCGCACGAGCATGCAGCTGTTCGATCTCACGCTTTTCCTCGTCTGTGAACAGGCTGTGCACCTGGTGAGTCAGTTCGTGCAGCACGGTGTTGTAACCGTAGAACTGCATCCGGTAGACATCCTCGATGCCGGTTACGGTGTAATGTCCTCCCAGTCCACGTACATCGTCCCAGAGACGCGAATCCATGTCGATACGCTGGTCCGCCATCTGACCCAGGTGAGGGCATTGCGAGAGACGGTACTGCAGCGGTTTGATGAAATGGGTCGCGCCGGTCTCGTTTAACACCGGCACAAACATCGCCCAGGGCTCCACCGCCTGCGCAACCAGTTTCTGTATGACCGGCGGCAGGTTCTTCCAGTTGATGATATACGTCTCGATCCCGGGAATCTCCGGGATCGGCAGTTCCGCAGTGCGCCGTATGTCATCTTCACAGTGCCGGCTGAGCCGCTGTCGCAGACGTTCCTGGATACGTGCGAAAACCGCATGGGCACGGCCGTACGAGGGTGCCTGAGCGAGCGCCGCGAAGCAGAGACGCCGCGCATCTTCGAGCCCTTCGCCTTCCTCCCATTCAAACGAAGCCAGTTGGGCTTTGGCCGGGAGGTACTCTTCGTTGTGATCGACCATCACACGCAGGGCATGATGCAGCTTTTCGCGATTCCCTTCTGTCTCGGCGGCCTCAACCCTCTTCAGCGAAGCACTGTCCGCGACGGCAAACGCTTCAGGGTACAGTCGTTCAAGCTCAGAATAGGTGTGCCGAGTGTAACCATTGCCAAGGTAATAGTGGGCGCGCTCATGGTAGGGATTCAGCCGCAGTGCCTGCTCAAACGCCTCGGTCGCTTCCCGCGCACGTCCCAGACGTATCAACGTTAGACCGTAGATATACAGACCGTCCGCGGAGGGACCGTATCGTTCCAAAGCCGGGGTAAGTGAATCGTACGCTTCCTGGTAACGGCGTTGACGATAGAGCGCTTCGCCGAATCCGGTCGACGCTGCCTGCAGCAGGACAGGATGTTCGGCGACACGGATCGCCCGGGAAAAATATTCGGCGGCATTTTCATGGCGGTGCATCCGGCCGCCCTGCATGCCCGCCGCGATCTTTTCAGGAGCCCCTTGTTTCGATTCCGGCATGCCGGACAGAATGCCGGCAAGCAGCGCATGTTGATCGGTCGTCATCCAGTAACGGTACACCGCAAATCGCGCCACAGGGTGCATCGACGCCGGCGGTGCCTGAAGGGATGCCGCATAGGTTTCGACCGGATTGATACGCTTCCGTTGATCGGAGCGTTTGTCCCACGGTTCGGGCAACCAGCGCAGATCAGTCAGCAGCAAAAGCCCCTGGGTTTCTTCATTCCAGTGTGCCGGCCCCTCGGTCGGGTCGCCGATCCAGCCGCCCTGCAGGTATGCCCTGAGATCACCCCCTCGGTCGTCTTTGTCTCCTGCAATGAGAAGCGAGTCAATCTGTGCGCTGAATCTCATCACCGGTTGATCCCCCTCGGGCTCTCGGCCGAACGATGGAACAATGCTACCGGCCGTTACAATGGGAAGCAGGAGCGCTGTAACGAGGTATTCACGCAGATTGCAGATCATCCGACAGGGCCTTCCTCAATGTGTTGCGATGGTAACGGGTCAAGGTAATGTGTGCGGCAGAGCACGTCCAAGGTAAGGCCGGCTCTCCATATTTTTCCGTAATGGTGGGAGGAGATCCTCGACAACCGAATAAATATGTAATATACTACATAGCGAGCTATAAGCTTTTTCGTGTATACATCTCCATGGGGCGGCACTGGAATGGATCAACAAAACCAAAGCATTCAATGGAGCCGGGTTGTGAGTGAAACTGTGGACAATACCCGAGTACTTGTAGCGGACGATTCCGAACAGATCCACCGCGCCTTCCAGGCGATCCTGATGCCCGGGACCGTACCACGAGACGAGATGGCCGACCTTGGATTCCTCGACGACCGAGCTGAAAACCTGACACGATTCCACGACAGCTATACCATCGATTTTGCCACCCAGGGCCAGGAAGCGCTCGCGAAGATTCAGAT
>WJJA01000215.1 GCA_014729955.1 bacterium | reverse complement strand
CCTCAGGATCGAACAGGCCGTCACGGTCCACTTCGAGCCATGATACCGGGTAGCCCATGCGTTCCAGGAATCGGGCGGTGTTCAGGATCGCCGGGTGCTCAATCGTGCTGGTAACCAGGCCGGGCTTTTCCGGATAACGGGCGAAAAGGAACCCCTTCAGTGCGAGATTGTCGGACTCGGATCCACCGCCGGTAAAAATGATTCGGCGCGGCTTGGCGCCAATCAGCTTCGCAGTACGCCGTCGCGCTTCTTCCATGCCCTTTAGTGCCCTGCGTCCACGGTTGTGCAGGCTCGAGGGGTTGCCGTAGCGCTCTTCCAGGTAAGGTTGCATCGCCTCACGCACACTGTCCGCGACACGTGTGGTGGCATTGTTGTCGAGGTAGACACTCCGTTGCGGGTTTACGATGATGTCCGGTCCGACATGATCGAGGTTCAGCGGCGTCATCGCGCCGGCGGTGTCGGCCCGTCTTCGGGTCTCGTCCGTTCCCTCTTCCAGCTTTCGTACATCGCACAACAGCGCTTTGTACACCGGGAAGCCGGACACCTCGTCGTAGTTGTCCAGGTCGGTCAGTTCATTCACGTTCCATTCCTGCCAGGCTTTCGGACCGGCCGGCCCTCCACCTCCCATGTTGGCCTCAATGCAGCCGGGCTTGATGGTTTCGGTGACACGTGCGCGGAAAGGCACCGCTCCACGCTTTGTGCTCACTTCCAAGAGGTCGCCGGATCGGATGCCGCGCGCCGCAGCGTCCTGACGATGCAGCTCAACGGTCGGCTCGGGATTGTCCTTGACCAGTCCTTCGATCCCGTGATGCTGCGAACGAAAGTCGACCTGTGTACGTGCCCCGGAGTTGAAGACCAGGGGGTATTCTTTTGTGAGGTCGCCGGCGGCAAGGGGCCCTTCGACGACTTCGGTGTATTTCGGCAATGGTTCGTAGCCGTAGTCCTCGAGGATGGTAGAGTGGATCTCAAACTTGCCGGTAGGTGTGTCGAAACCGGGTCGGCCGTCCGGGCGCAGCAGTCCTTTCTTCCATTTTTTATATTCCATCATCGGTGTATCGATCTTAACCCATCCACCGGCTTCGCGTACCTCTTCCAATGTCCAGCCGGACCCTTCCAGTACATACCGCACGACCTCTTCTTCGGTTTGCGGATAAAGGTGTCCATACCCGAGACGGTCCGCCAGCTCGGCCATGATGAGATAATCGTTTCGCGCTTCGCCGACCGGATCAATGAGCTTTTCACGCAGACGAAACACCGGACCGTACACTTCGTAGCTGAAGATTTCGAACATCGTGGTCGCCGGCAGTACGATATCGGCGTAGGCAGAGTCGGCGGTCAGGGTACGGTCGATACTGACGAGGAAATCAAGATGTGACAGCGTTTCGCGCCAGACGGAGGTCTGAGGCCAGGAGGTGAGCAACGATCCGCCGTGGATAATCAACGCACGGATCGGGTAGGGATCACCGTTGAGCACCGCCGGTACCAGGCCCTTGGCATGAGACTCGCCGCGGTAGAGGGAATAGAGCGGGAACTCATCGCGTGCCACCGCACGATCAAGATCGGGGTTGGGCTGATTGACGCTCTTGTTGATCGGGAAGGATGTATTCGGCATGGCGAGACCGATACCGCCTGCGATGTCCAGCTGACCGGCCAGGGCGAACAGGGTCTGCACCGCACGGATCGCCTGGATGCCGCTGTTCGAATACTCCAGGCCGGTGTACATTACCGGGCACGCACCATTGGCCTCCGCGATCCTGAAAGCAAGCTCCTCCACTGTTTCCGCGGACACACCGGTGATTTCCTGCACGGTAGCAGGCCGAAAGTGCTGCACATATCGAGCGAGTTCATCGAAGCCGTGGGTCCACTCTTCGGCAAACTCATGGTCGTAGAGGTCTTCCTCGATCATTATGTGCAAAATGCCAAGCGCCAGGGCACCGTCGGTGCCGGGTCGGATCGGAATCCATTGTGCACCGGTGCGATGCACGGTTTCCGTATGACGCGGGTCGATGGTGATGATCTCCGCGCCGCGTGCCGTTGCCGCCTCGAGGCGCTGCATATCCATCGGCGGCGAATCGGTGGCCGGATTGGCTCCCCACACCAGCAGCAACTCGGCGTTTTCCATGTCGGTAAACATGTCGACCAGCATGCGTCCCATGGTGACATGAGGTGCAATCTGCGCGAAAGAGACATAACACAGCGCGCCTACCCCCATCGTATTGGGCGAACCGAAAGGAAACAGCACATTGGACGCTGAAGAGACAGGCACACCCTTCGGCTGAAAGATGTCACACAGGGATAACTCGAAGGTGCCTCGTCCCGTGTAAACCGACACGGCTTCCGGACCGGATTCAGCCTTGATGCGTTTCAGGTTTTCGACGATGATCTCGTAGGCTTCATCCCAGGAGATCGGTTCGAAGTCATGGGACCCTTTGGGGCCTTTGCGCTTCAGGGGAGTATGGACGCGGTGTTCGCTGTAAATGATCTCCGACGCATGTTCACCTCGACGGCACAGCATACCGAGCGGATGGGTCTCATCCTTTTGTATGTCGGTGATGCGGCCGTCCTCCCGTGTTACCTCCACCCAGCATCCGGCGGGACAGACACCGCACAGCCCGCGGTGCCGACCGTCCTCTTTGTTCAGGATTTCACTTGTACGTTCCCGGATGGATCGACCGGTTGCAAACGCCATGATCTTCCTCGGATTGTCTTGATTGGAGGTGTCCAGCACTCTCTGCATGCAAGGTAGCGACCGAGTAATCAAGCGTGAAGAGATCAAGCTGGAGAATTCCACCGCGCAGAGGTGGTAAAAGAATCTACGACATACAACACCTACAGGATCGGCAGGGATGATGCCGGTTATCCAAGCTCGAGGGCGACCTCGTCCGGAAGGCGGTGGGGGAAGTAGATTGTAAAGGTGCTGCCTTTTCCGGGTGTACTTTCGACGGACACGTGCCCGCCGTGTGCCTTGGCGATATGTTTGACGATGGCAAGACCCAGGCCGGTGCCGCCGATCTGGCGGCTGCGTGCCTTGTCTACACGGTAAAAGCGCTCGAAAATCCGTGGCAGGTGACGTGATTCGATACCGCAGCCCTGGTCGCGCACATCGATGTACATGATCGCCAGACGAACGCTGACTTCCACGATCACGTTTGTGCCCGGTTCGCTGTACTTGACCGCATTATCGACGAGGTTGGTCACGGCCTGTTCCAGCAGGGGTGCGTTCACCAGAGCGGTCATGTGTTCATCGCCCAGTACCTCGATGGAGATCTCTTTTTGCGAAGCCTGCTTGATGCAGCTTTGCTTCGCACTGCGCAGGATGTCGATGACCAATGATTCCGTCAGCGGCATTTCTTCACGGCTGTCTTCGCGTTCGATCCGTGCGAGACTAAGCAGATCCTCTACGATGTTCTCCAACCGATCCGCCTGGCGTGCGATGATTTCCAGGAAGCGCTTTGCATCGTCCGTGTCCTCAATCGCCCCGTCTCGCAGGGTTTCGACAAAGCCCTTCACGGACGTGATCGGTGTACGCAGCTCGTGGGATACGTTGGCGACAAAGTCACGCCGTGCTGCTT
>WJJA01000214.1 GCA_014729955.1 bacterium | reverse complement strand
TGGCCTGATCCACTCGGCAGGCAGGCCGGCGTCCAGCTGACAGGACGCCCGCCATGCCATTGGAAGTGTCAGCGAGGGGCGTTACACGGAAGCAGTTGCACTTCCCATTGCCGTCATCCTCCCATATTCCATCCGCACGGTCCGGCCGGCATGCTGCTCGCCCAGCGTCGCGTCATGAGTGACCAGCAGCACGGTCAAGCCCTCCGAGTTCAAGCGACCCAGCAGGGTTTCGATTTCACGGGCGTTGTCACGGTCGAGGTTGCCGGTGGGCTCATCGGCAAGCAGCAGGGCGGGTTGCTTCACAAGGGCACGCGCCAGTGCGACACGTTGCTGCTCACCGCCGGAAAGATCCGCCGGACGGTGGTTCAGACGGTCGCCCAACCCCAGTTTTTCCAGGATCTCGCCGGCACGTTGCAGACGCTCCTTGCGTCCCACACCGTGAAAGAGGAGTCCCAACTCCACATTCATCAACGCTGTGCGGTGCGGCACGAGATGAAACGCCTGGAAGACCATGCCGATGCTGCGGGCGCGCCATTTTGCCGCCTGCTTGCGGTTCATTACAGTCAGATCGCCTTCGGGAGTAAGTATCCGGCCCTCGGTCGGACGTTCCATTCCCGCGATCAGGTTCAGCAGCGTGGACTTCCCCGACCCGGATGCGCCAACGATGCGCAGGTACTCACCCTGCGGCACGCTCAGCGAAACGCTGTCCACCGCACGCACCTCCTGCGCACCGAGATGGTAGAGCATTGAAATACTATCGAGTTCAAGCATGCAGGCCTGCTTCCATTCTATGCTCGGACAGAAGGCTCGTGTGCCCGTACTGAGCGATCACTTGACCATCATAACCTTACGCACGATCTCCGCGCCCTCCCAGCGTGCACGAACGAAATAGACACCGGACGCATACGCCTGACCATCCCAGGCAAATAAATGCCTCCCGGCTTCAACACGTTCGCCGGCAACCATTGCAACCTCACGCCCGAGCAGATCATAGACACGCACGTCCAGATAACCGCGTTCGGGAAGGGAGATCGCCAGGTTCAGGGACGGATTGAACGGGTTGGGATATGCCGAAATGGAAAACGTTGTCGGCAGGGCACCGTCGCCGCCTTCACCGACACTGTTGGCTCGATAGAGCAGAAAGTTTGCGGAACGCAGGATCAATTCATCCCGATACATTGTGGCCGGGGCCTGGTTGATCAACGCACTCAACGGAAATCCATAGTTCAGGATACGCCAACCGGCGTCCATCCCGGACCCGGAAGGGACATTGCCGGAGGCTGAGAAGTAGAGCGTCGGTCCTCCGCAACAGTTGGTGCAGGTGCTCGTGCCTTGTTCATAGGTGATGACCATGCGGCCGTCCGTGATCTCGTGATCTTCCAGTCCGAAAAAGGCGGGACCCGGCACCGGATCGTCCCAGGTACCGGCAATACCGCCCAACCAGCTCGGATCGGCATTCGGGAAGATCTCATGGATGTAAACACCTGACACGAGCCCGCTGCCTCCGTCGGTGAACCAGTCGCGCAGTGCGGTATCCGCCGGAGTGAAGAAGTAGTCGGATTCGAGACCGTTCACTTCAAGCATCACGGCATCCGCGTCGAACATGTCGTTCGGCAGTTGAGCTAGAGGTATGTTGGGTGTGCCCCAAACGATATCATTTGCTTCAAGGACGGAGGTCAGCGTATCGACAGCACCCGTTGCACCGTCCTCCATCACCAGAATTTCACTGCGCCCTACGGCTCGTCGGATCGGGAAGGAGAACGATTCCGTACCGTTTTCGATGATCAACTCGAGGTCGGCGTACGACGGCAGGGGAGGACCGGCACCGTGCAGGTCGATTTCCAGCATCAAGGTGAGGGGCTGCTGGAACGTGATATCTCCGATCTCGCCGCTTGTGAGATCCGCTTCCACCAGGCCGCCGTCGTCAAGTGCCAGCTCCCAGGTCGCTCCCTCGAGGGGAAGGCCGGCATTCGCAATCCATACCTGCAGCACCGCATCCTCATCGTAGTTCAGCACGTTGTCTGCAAACACCGTTTCACCGGCCAGTGCGGTGCGAATGAACAGATCGGCTTCCTGCACGTCGTCCAATTCTTCCCATCGTCCGGGGATGTTCAGAAGAGGGAACAGATCTGCGCCGGCGGGGATTCCGTTTTCGAAATCGGGCTCCCACGTCCATGTTGCTTCCGCTTCAGGCCAGGACAGGGTTGCATGATTCTCCGGGGTGCCGTACGTAACGAGGAAATTATCGTAAAGCAGGCCGTGACTCGGGCTGAAGTGGTGGTCAAGTCGTTGCGAGAAGTGAATGCGAGCATCATCTCCCGTCTCTTCCACGGCGTAACGAATGTAGGGCACATCTCCGCGGAATACCCATTCGTCGAACCAGTCCGTAAGTTCATCATCTTCTGTGGTCTCAATAAACTGATCACGCAGGGTTTCGCTGCTGACATGACCATACCCCTGCGTATCTAGATAGGCAGCGAGTGCATCGATAAACATGTCGGTGTCGTAACGCATGAAAAGCTGATGGACCGCCGTCGATCCGCGTTCGTAGGGCAGGGGGGAGTTCATGGTGACACCATAATCGTCGTTCACCAGGGCCTGGTGATGTCCGCCGTTTTGCCAGTTAAGGTACTGGTTGCGGTCGCCCCGGATGTAGGTGAGGTAGCGGTCGAAGCCGTGCAGGTAACCGTTCCAGAACGCTTCAGTCCATACCGCGAAACCTTCATTCAGCCAGAAGTGCTCCCAATGCACCGGGGTTACATAGTCCGCGAACCACTGGTGCGAGATTTCATGCATCAGGATGTCTTCGTAGGTACGGTTGCCTGTGATCATGTTATGGCCCAGCGAGATCATGGTCTGGTGTTCCTGCCCGCCGTTGCCGTTAAAGACGCCGCACTCCACGATCTTCAATGATTCGAACGGGTACTCCAGGCCGAGCGAATCCTGCAGCAGTTCCATGAATACCGGTACACGAGCAAAATCGAAGGTCGCGGCATTCACATCATTCGGGTAGACATAGCCGGTGATCGGGTAGGGATCGGTCTGAAGTTCGATGGTCTCGTAATCGGCGATGTTGAAACCCATTTCGCTGGTGCAGGCAGGGTGGGGGTGCTCCCAGCGATGCCAGAGCAGGCCGTTCTCATTCCAGGTCTCTGTCAATGTGCCCGGCGCGACAGCGTCCAGGTCGGGCGGAACACCCAGCTCCCATGTCGATGTCGCCTTGCAGGCGGGGTTGTCGATGACAGGCGACCAGGCGTGCGCTCCGTCCGGGAAGCTGAAGGTGAAGGCACGGTCGGCTGACATCCACAGTCCCATTGCGCCGAAAGGACCGTTGACCGTGCCCGCGGTGCCCGCATAGGCGATGATATAGGTTGCCGTGTCGGAAGTGGAAAGAGTCGTGGTCAAAACAAGCGTGTCATCGTCATGCGTATAATCAACCGTGTTGCCGTCGATATCTGTTATGCTTTCGATTTCCAGGGTGATGACGGCAGCGTTCAGTGCCAGCTCCTGCAGGGCGGACTCGCCGCGGTTTCGCAACGTGATCGCCGTTTCACCGTCAAACGTGCCGTTGTCGAAGTCAAAGGCCATTTGAAAGCGATAGGCTTCGGCATCGAGAGCGATGTCGGGAATGGTATCCGTTTCCAGAGGATGGAAGGACTCGTCGAAGCCGTGCCGGCCGTCCAGCCCGAACGGCATAGCCTGTACAACTGAAACCGATGTGAAAAGGAGGAGTAGAAGCAGTCCAACGAGAAGCGAAGCGATCTTCATGAGCGGTTCCTCGTGTTACCGTTTGTCCTTACTAACTTAGGGCAGGATGAAGGGCGGTGCACGATGCGGTGGGTCCAAGTTCGGATTCCCGTCTCCCTGAGGGGAGGCTGGATTGGGCCTTGGAAGCGGCAGGCTTCGTTGCTAAGTTCTTTGCTCACTGTCTATATTCAGGTTTGCTTTCGGCAAACGGTGGTCGGCATGTCAGTTCAGGAACGGCTCAACACGGTACGTGCGAAGGTGGAGGAGGCTGCCCGAAATGCCGGGCGGAATCCGGACGAGGTCCGCATCATGGCGGTCTCCAAGTTCATTCCGGCTGAGCAGGTGCTCGCTGCCGTGGAAGCGGGGCAGCGCCTGTTCGGAGAAAACCGCTGGCAGGGCACACCTGAAAAGATCGAAGAGGTGGCCGAACGTGCAGGCAATGTCGCCGGTGAAATCGAATGGCACTTCATCGGCCGGATCCAGTCGAACAAAGCTCGTCGCATCGCAAATCTCTACCACATGATGCACGGCATTGACAGTGTGAAGCTCGTCGAAAAGCTTGGTCGGATCGGTGACGATGAGGAGAACGACATCCACGGTCTCGTGCAGGTCAACGTCACCGGGACCCTGACCCAGGGCGGCATTGCACCGCAGAAGGTCGAGGAGATCATTGCGAAAGCTGCGGAATGGGACCGTCTCAAAATCAGGGGACTGATGGCGATCGCACCGTTGACGGATGATGAATACTTGCTGCGGCGGGCGTTTGAGCGTGTCCGTATCGAAGCGGAACGAATCGACGAAAATCAATACCCCGATACGTCGATGGAGATTCTTTCGATGGGGATGTCGGGCGATTTCGAGTATGCCGTGCAGGAGGGATCGACCCTGGTTCGAATCGGCACGGCCATTTTCGGCCCACGCGAGGAGGGCTAACGATGAAGCTGTCACCCCTGGACATCCGCAAGCAGGAGTTCAGCAAGCAGCTGCAAGGTTACGACAAGGATGAAGTAAGCAGCTTCCTTGCGCTGGTCGCGGATGAATTTGAAACGCTCAGCAAAGAACTGAACGAAATGAAAAAGCAGCTCGAGGACCGCGATACCAAGCTGGTTGAATACCGCGAACGCGAGCAGAGCCTCCAAGAAGCGATGGCGAGCGCGCAGAAGGCGTCCAAGGTGCAGGAAGCGGAGTCGGCCCAACAGGCGCGGCACATGCTTGAAAAGGCGCAGCTTGAATCGGAGAAAATCCTCTTCAGCGCACGGAAGAAATATGAACGGTTGCAGGACGATCTGCAGCGCCTCGAAGGGCAGCGCCGTTCCTACATCCTGAAGATGGGGCATGTGCTGGACGGACAGCTTGACTTGATAGAAATCCTTGAGGATGAAAACGCTGAGTCCATTCTCGAGTGGGCGAAACAGTACCCGGAAGAATCGGACCAGGCCGCGGCGGCGATGATCGCTCGTCTCGAACACCTGGAAACCGAACGGCGGAAATTTCTGCATCGCATCAAGCGCATTCACAAGGGCCAGCTCGATCTTCTCAAGGTACTGGAAAGTGTGGACCTGCTGCCCGCCGAGAGCAAAAACACGCCGAACGGCGGCTAAAAGAACATAAACGGTTATTTGACGGCTGATAGAAACCATGTTTAAACCGGTGAAAAACCCGCCGGATTTCCCGGCGATGGATCATGACACGCTGAACTTCTGGCGTGACAAGCGGATTTTCGAACGTTCCATGGAGGAACGGGAGGGTGGAAACGATTACGTCTTTTACGACGGCCCTCCCGGCACCAACGGACCGCCGCACATCGGTCATATCATGCAGTCCGCGTTGAAAGACCTCTGGCCGCGCTTCTGGACGATGAAAGGGTATCGCGTTCTGCGTAAGGCCGGTTGGGATACTCACGGATTGCCGGTGGAAATGACCGCCGACCGTGAACTCAACCTCGAGAACAAACAGGCGGTACAGTCGTACGGTGTGCAGGAGTACGTGGACTATTGCCGCTCCATCGTGTTTCGCTTCAAAGGGGAGTGGGAAAAAGCCATCCGGCGTCTCGGACGTTTCCTGGACCTGGAAAACTTCTATGCCACGTACACCCAATCCTTTATCCAATCGGACTGGTGGGTACTGAAACAGGCCTGGAATACAACTGTTTCTGATGAGCACAAGCGTGAATCGAACCTCTTCGGCAGAGACCGACTGCTTTACAAAGACTACCGCATTTCCGCCTGGGATCCGAAGCAGGGGACCACGCTTTCCAATTTTGAGGTGGCGCAGGGCTACAAAGAAGTCGTGGAAATTGCCCTGTTCCCGAAGTTCAGGATCGTCGGCGAGGAAAACACCTATCTGACCGCCTGGACCACCACGGCCTGGACACTCTTGTCCAACATCGCAATTGCCGTCGGCCCTGAAATCGACTATCTGCGTATCGTTGCGGATCAAGACAGCAAGGCGGCAAAGGCCGGCGAAAGGATTTGGATCGCGAAAGATCGTCATGAGGATTTGAAGCCCTTCCTCGGCAAACACCATGTGGATGGTGAAGCGAAGGGCCGCGATCTCGCCGGTTTGCAGTATGAACCGCTCTGGGACTGGCAACGGCTGGATGAGAACGAAAAGGGGCATGTGGTCATTGCGGATGAATACGTGACCACGGATGACGGTACCGGGATGG
>WJJA01000213.1 GCA_014729955.1 bacterium | reverse complement strand
GTTCAGGCAGAAACGGCGGGTGCGTCGCCCGATGGTGGTCTTTCGTGGACGTGCCGGCGTGCTGTTCTCGATTCCGCTCAAGAACGTTTCCGATACACGTATGGGGATGCTGGCCGAAGAGGTGAAGGCTCTGGTCTCACGCTCGCTCAGCAAGCAGGACGAGGACGATGTCGAGAACCTGGAGTCGAAGGGAAAAACCTATCCGGGCGCACGTGACGGCGCCGTACTGCACGATCTGCTCTACGTCTTCCTCCCCATCCTCACCGGCGCGGTGATCGTCGCGATCAGCATTTTCATCGCTGTTCGGCAGGAAAACCCGACACGCCTGATGATCCCCGAGCTGAAACTGGTGCTGATGCTGATCACCGGTTACTATCTCGGCATGGGTGTGGCGAACATTCGTAACCGGATTGACGGGGAGATCGCGTAGGGGGCCGTTTCATCTAGTGTGAGTGATTCGATTCTCTCGTTTTGTCTGGTCTTGCCTGCCGCAGGTATATGAGACCTGACGGATGATCTCCTTCAATACATCAGCGACTGTCCGCCGGTTCCAGGCGGATCGACGAACCAGGCATCAAACTGTTTCGCGCAGTAGCATCTTGAACAGCAACCCAACGGACGATTACCATGACACGGCTCACCCGGATCGTATTCACAGCGCTTGTTTGTCTTCTTGCCCAGCAACAGGCCGGGCGTGCGGCTTTACCCCAAAAGGTCTGGATCCATCTCACCGACCGTGGAGCATGGGAACGCCTGTCCCCCGCACAGATCGATTCCGCCGCACTTGCAGACGGGCTTACCGAACGTGCGCTGGAACGCCGCCGTATTGAGGGGTTAACGAGCGATGCCCTCATCACCATCGCCGACCTCCCGCCCGATCCGTCGTACCTGCAAACCTTGAGCGAGCAAGGCGCAGAGATCGGCGAAGTCAGCCGCTGGTTCAATTGTGTGTCGGCGTATTGCAATGACAACGACCTACCGGTGATCCGATCTCTGCCGTTCGTAGCGGCCGTCGAACCGGTCCATGCCACGCAACCGGCGGGCTTTTCCTATACCGTCGAGGGGCACTGGGAAAGCTTTCCGTCTCCGGGACCGGGAGCCACAGGCGCGGGACTCTACGGTCCCTCCTACCTGCAGAACCTGATGGTGAATGCCGTCGAGGCGCATCGCCGTGGCTACAACGGCCGGGGTGTGCTGCTGGCGGTTCTGGACAGCGGCTACGAACTCACCCATGAATCGTTCAGCGATCTGGACATTGTGGCCGAGTACGATTTTGTCGAGGATGACGACAACACCGGCTACGAAGAAGGCGAGGATGTGCGAGGTCAGCCCGCGCACGGCACCGGTTGTATGTCGGTCATCGCCGGATACCAGCCCGGCAACCTGATCGGTGTCGCTCACGGTGTGTCGCTGGTGCTTGCAAAGACCGAGGATGTCCGTTCCGAAACTCCGGCGGAAGAAGACAACTGGGTCGCCGCGGTGGAATGGGCGGAACGTCTCGGCGCAAGCGTACTCAGCTCGAGCCTCTCCTATTCCGACTGGTACACCCTCGCCGACTACGACGGCCGTACGCCGATCACCAGCCTCGTTGCTGAGCGCGCTCACAAGCTCGGAATGGTGCTTGCGACGTCGGCGGGCAATGAAGGTCCGCAACCCCGCACGGTCAGCCCGCCGAGTACCGGACCGTTTGTGCTCGGCATCGGAGCCGTCGACTCAACTGGTAAGATTGGCGGGTTCTCCAGTCGCGGGCCGACCTCCGATGGTCGGATCAAGCCCGACCTTGTCGCGATGGGAGTGCGTACAGCCGTCGCCTCACCGTTCTCCGACCACCGCTATTCCCGCTGGAACGGCACCAGCCTCTCCACCCCGGTGATGGGCGGTGTGATTGCCTGCGTACGAAGCGCACGCCCCGACTGGAATGCCGGGCAGGCCACACGTGCTCTGCGTGCCACCGCCTCACGGGCCGACCGTCCGGACAACATTTACGGTTGGGGGATCCCCGACATCATCGCCGCGACACGCTGGCCGGAAGGGATCGTCAAGGTCAACGATTCCCACGGCAAACCCCTGGAAGGCGCCCGGGTACGCCTCTTGCAAAGCCCTGCGCCTCGCGCACACTTCTCCTCCCGGCACGCAATCGACGATGCGGAGAACTCAAAGACACCCCTGTCCGTGCAGTTGCAGGAACGGCTCGGACCGACTTATCCCCCGATTACGGCCGTGACAGACCCTTACGGCGAAGCGCGCTTTCCCAACCTGCCGAACGGCAAATGGACGGTGCAGGTGGTGGTCACCACTCCGAGCGGCGACATGGCGTTCAAGGCGGACGATACGATTGTGGCGCCCGACGGCGAAGTTGTGATCGTTGAAGTCGAGATACCACAATAAATCACGGTTGTGCAGCGCGGGCTTTGGGGCAGGTTTCTTAGAAACGGTACTACCGTTGTGTCTGGTCTTGATCCGGTGTAGATGGATTGTGACCTCACACATCACCCGTCAACCGTGACCTCACAGCATAGATCGTTTCAAACGGACGTAGCCCGAATATTTCATGAATGGCGAGAACATTCTTTTCTAAAAACTATAGTAACAATAAGATAATGTCATGCTATACAGATTTTCTCTGACACAGATTGTGTCCAGGCCAAACTCATCTATTCCTTCCCCCTTCGGGCGGTCTCAACTGCATCATCTGCATTGTTGCGAAGGATTCGCGATATTGCCATACAGCTTCATCCTTCGTGCCTCACCTCTGACACAGTTTGAACTCGTGAAAGATTCGGGTTAGGCCAAGCTACGGGACACCCGGCATGGCAAAACAGGCGCGCCGGCCGTCGGGAGGAATCGCACGGCTTCGATCTTGATATCGAAACACGAGCGAGCAATTGCCTGAGCGGTGCTTCGTGGGCTATGTTACCGACGCATTCTCAAGAGAAGGGAAAGGGACGGAACCATGAAACGTACGCTGATACTTTTTCTGCTTGCGGGCCTTATGATGACGGCGTTTGCGCGTATGCCGGTGAATGAAGGCACGTTTGTTCATGAAGACCTGGGATTCGAGGTCATGGTCCCCAACGGTTGGGGCGGCAATCGCACTCCCTGGGGCCTGTCGGTCATCGACGCTCCCCATGGTGAGCTGGACGGCGCTAAAGAGCAGCCGGGCGGTTATATGGTCATGCTGATGGATCGCCGTGCCAAAGACAGTGAGCTTGAGAAGCTGATCGCCGACGTTAACCAGATGGGCATCGACCTCGTACGCGGCGACATGCTCAAGAAGATGCGACGGGAAGGCACCAACATGCGCCACTTCATTTTGGAAGAGGTGGAGCTGGACGGTATCACATGGATTCGTCACCGTTCGGTGGATCTTGTCCCCGGGCTGCCGGGCGTCTTTGACAGCACCACCGTGATCCAGGAACAGTACATGTCACTGAACGAAATCGACGGGCGCCACTACCGCATGGTCTTCAATGCACCTGCGAAATTCTGGCCGTCCTACGAAGGCACCTTCCAGTCGGTCGCGGAATCGTTCCGTCGCATGGAAAACGAGTAGCCTTCAATCCAGCGAATCGCAACAACCTTCAACCTCATCGCCTGATTTCATACGAAACGCCCGGACCAGCATCCGGGCGTCTACGCTTCCCGTCAATTTTTTCGCGTCTCACAACTGACAACCTTTGAACTCGTGAAATATTCGGGATAGGCGTTTTACACACCCAACAAGCGCTGCACATACTGTCCGACTTCGATGATCGAAGCCTCAGCATCCTTCCATTTCGGATCATCGGCATTGGTATACACGAATGCGTTTCCGTAGGTGTGTGTTCCAACCAGGGTGGTCGGTTTCTCGAACAGCCGGAGCGTATCGAGATCGGCTTTCAGATCGATACCGTCCTCGGGAAAAGCAAGCACTTCCGCCGCCCGTTCCTTCTGGAGTCCGTGATAGACATCTTCACGCGCGAGCACTTCTCGAAACACCGGTAGTCCGGTGTCGGGGTCACGGATCGCGCTCAGACGTGACAGCAGCTCGTCACGCAACCGTTCGGCTTCTGTACCAAAGGCAACCGAGCCGAAGGATTCACGCCCGCGCATCGCAAGAAAAACCCGCCCGGGCACCAGCGCGTAGGCACGAGTCCTGTCAGAGATCGTCTGCCAGGAAGGTACACCGTTGAACTGCAGATAGCCTTCATCCATCAGCCAACGGTTCAGGAAGAAAATCTTGCGGGTGCGAGTGAAACCGTGATCGGAGAGCACAACAAGGGATGCATTCTCCCGCGCGGCCAGACGGGAAAATGTTTCCACGGCATCATCGACACGATCCAGCAGCCGGTGGAATCTCGGCTCCCAATCGGGAGCGTCCCAGAAGAAATGGAAGAGACGGTCGGTTTCCATGATATGCAGTTGCAGAAGGTTCCAGTCATACCGTTCCGCAGCTTCCAACGCGACACGAACCCTGGCTTCGAGCGCCTGTTCCAGTTGATCGAGAAAGGCGGCTTTGTCTTTGTACGCACCGGCGGGGTCAACATCGATCGTGTAGCTGAGCTGTTGCAAACGCGGCAGCCAGTCTTGTGGATGCACATTTGCATCAAGGTGAACACCGAGAAATCCACCGATCACAAGTCCTCGAAGCGGCTTGGGAGGAAAGGTGGCGGGAACATTGATGGATATCACTGTCCCCCCTGCGTTGTGCACCTTATCCAGGACCGTGGGAGTCTGCAGGGATGCGCCGTTCGGGAAGTAGAGCTGGAACGGCCGCGGATGGCGGTCGACAAATCCGAGCAGGCCGTGCTCGCCCGGATCGGCGCCGGTGAGATAGGATGCCCAGGCAACGGAGGAGACTTCAGGGCGGGTCGAACGGATCCTTATCAACCGCCCGCTTCGCTGGAGACGATCCCAAATGGAATCAGGTCGACGCTGCATCCGCTCTTTCAGCAGACTGAAGGGCGTGCCGTCCAGTCCCAGTACTACCACCCGCTTCAAGAGTAAGACACCTCCTGCCGCATCACATCCCGCATCCAGTCGGCGGTATCCTTCGCTCCGGCGCAAATCCAACCGGACGCCAGGGGGTTGTCGTGAAATGGATCCAACCACGCTCCGCCGGCTTCTTCAATGATCAGCATACCCGCCGCCAGGTCCCAGGGTTCCATATCCCGTGCGAAAAATCCGCCCAACGTGCCCTCTGCGGCATAAGCCAACTCCGCACATGGACTGCCGATGTTGCGAATATCCGTAACCTCTTTGAGCAACCTTCCCACCAGCCTGCCCCATGCTTCGTAATGGTCATCCGGCTCTTTCGGCCACCAGTGGGAAAGCAATTGCAGCTGCCGCTCTTTGGCAGGGATATGAACGGGTTCGCCGTCACGCCATGCCCCTTTGCCGCGAATAGCGCTGAACAGAACATCGAGTTCCGGCAAATAGATCACCCCCAGGTCGATGCTACCCCATTTTCCGGAGTTCTCTTCACGGTTTTCCAGCGCAATCGCCACGGCATATTGCGGCAATCCATTCAGAT
>WJJA01000212.1 GCA_014729955.1 bacterium | reverse complement strand
CAAGAAGCCGGCGGCGGAATTGTGTATACTCTTCCAAATGGTGAAGCTTCTTGTTCGGAGAAGGATGTGCAGTTCATGATGAATTTTCTGCGATCGAAGGGCAAACGGTCAGAGCGTACCGTCGAAGTAATCCCCTATACCGTAATGGCGCCCCATTACGATTTCATCATGAACCATGTGGATTACGTCAACTGGGCTTCACACGCAATCCGTCTTGCCGATGAGCATAATCGCAGCGGACATGCACTCACGGACCTGGCTTGCGGAACCGGGAAATTCGCGTTCGAACTCGCAAGGCGGGGGTATAAGGTTACGGGTGCGGACGGTTCCGCAGAGATGATCCAGGTGGCAAAGAACCATGCCGCAAGTTTGCATCTCGACGTAGAGTTCTTCGTCCGATCCCTGACTGAAACACCCCCGAGCAACGAACAGGATATCATCCTTTGCCTGTATGATTCGACCAATTATCTGCTCGAACAGGAGGATCTGCTGACCTTTTTCTCCAAAGTTCGAACGGCGTTAAAGCAGAACGGAATCTTTGTTTTCGATATCAGCACGGAACGAAACAGTCTGGACCACTTTGACGATTACAGCGACACCGAACCATTTCAGACTGGAGTGTACCGGCGTCACGCATGGTACGATGCTGAAGAGCGCCTGCAGCACAATGAATTTGAATTCTTCCTTCATGATGATACTAATGTATATCATGAGCACCACATCCAGCGCATCTGGTCGATTGAACAGATCGTAAGCTGCCTGGAGGTGACAGGTTGGCAGCTTCTGGGAACATACGCGGACTATACCATGCAACCTGGCAGCGAATCGAACGATCGTGTTCACTTCACCGCGGAGCCGGTATGATTGAATTCATCCGTGTCACGCGCACATACCCCAAGGGTCGGGGAGTGCAGGATGTTTCCCTGCGTGTGGAAAAAGGTGATTGGGCACTGCTTGCCGGTCCGGCGGGGGCGGGGAAAACGACTCTCTTAAAAATGGTGTACGCCTCAGAACAGCCGGTGGAGGGCGATGTTCTGGTCGGAAGCTTTCGCATCGCCTCTTTACGCCAGAAGGATGTGCCCACCCTGCGCCGTATGCTCGGTGTCGTTGACCAGGACCTGTCCCTTCTTTTTGATCGTACGGTGTACCGGAATGTCGCCCTGGTGGGAGAAGTGCTGGGCTGGTCGAGAAGGAAAATTCGTCGCGAATCGCTCAAGGTATTGAACCAGGTTGGATTGTACGCTCACCTGGATGCTTATCCGGAAAGCCTCAGCTACGGCGAGCGGCGTCGTCTGGCGATTGCCCGTGCACTTGTCGCCGATCCTTTCGCATTGATTGCAGATGAACCCCTCGGCCACCTGGACCCGGAATCCGCACGCGGTATCGTGGAGCTGTTCGCACGGTTGCATCGACAGGGCGCAACCATGTTGATGGCGACTCATCGCGTAGAGTTTTTTGAACAGCACCATCCCAAGGTATTTCGGATTCAACGCGGGAGGTTGCTGCATTCATGAGACGACTGCTATATGTCATACGTGAGGGTATTGGTGTCGCCGCTCGATCCGGAGTAGCCGGATGGCTGACCGTGCTCTCGTTCGCCGTGCTTGCAGCCCTGGGAAGCAGCCTCTGGACGGTACAGGGCACACTGGACCGTGTCCGCGACGATCTACTCAGCCTGTTTGAGTTGGAGCTGTTTCTCACCCCGGAAGGCGAACCTCGACAGACCCGGATCGCTGAAACCGCTCATGCACGTGAACATGTAAACGAAGTGGAGATCATCACCAAGGAAGAGGCTGCACGTCGGTTCTCGGAGGAGTACGGTGACGAGTTGTTCGCCCTCCTTGAAGAGAACCCCCTCCCCACCTCCATCATCGTTCGGTACGAGCCATCGGAAGTGAATCCGGAGTTCCTGCAAACCGAAGCAGAAGTGTTTTCCAATCTGCGGGGCGTGGATGAGGTTTTGTACGAAGGAGAACTATTGTCACAGATCCTGGCTGTTGCCGGTCGTGTGCAAATATGGCTGATTGTTATTGCCCTTGCCGGTCTGGTGTTGTCCACCCTGTTCGCGTTCCAGGCGATGCGCGCCTCCGTGAGAGCAGGCAGAACCTGGGTTCGTGCCGTATCGTTGATCGGCGGTACACCCGCTCAATTGCAGAATCCTTTCCTGTTTGCAGGCGGATGGCTGGGAGCGGTGGGCGGATTCTTCGGCGGTGGTGCGGCATATGTGCTCCAGTGGGTATTATCCGCACGCGGGCCATGGATTGCTTCGCCCTCATGGATCATATTTTCATCTGCGGTCCTGTTTTGCATGATCATCGGAGTCATCTCCGCTCGATTTGCCGCCCCGAGACCACGACTCGGCGGGATCGATTTGCCTTGAGGATCGTAAACGTTTTAGCTTCATGCGCTATCGCAGAGAGTACATAACGGGTGCAACATGAGTGAAGGGCAGGTAATCACTCTTTCCGAACGGCAACGGTCGGTGTTCAGAATCATCCTGGAACAGTTCATTCTGAGCGCCAAGCCGGTCGGCTCTGTCCAGGTGGCATCCATGCTGGAACAAGGCATCTCCTCCGCGACGGTT
>WJJA01000004.1 GCA_014729955.1 bacterium | reverse complement strand
TTTTCTTCATTCATGAAATATTCGGGATAGATGAAAAACCGGCCGACAGGAATCGGTTCGGGGGAAGGGGGGACTGTATCATGCGTAGAACGCTGCTCACCATTTTATTTCTATGCCTTCCGTCCATTCTGCAAGCCCAGGACAGCCTGAACATCAGCATTCTTGCCACCGGCTTCGAACCGTGGGAAGATTACGGCGCGTATGCGGTGAGGCTGAATGAGAGCCACGTATGCGTACGTAACGGGGCGGGCACTATCAAGATCATCCAGGTTCCCGCACCGGGCCGAGGGGTTCAGATCGCCTCCATCGAAACCCATGACTGGGTGAATGACCTCTACGTGAATGACAGCCTGCTCTACGTGATCAATCAGTCGTCGGAAGAGGACGTGTTTTCTCTGGCTGATCCGTCTTCTCCGGTCTTCCTCGGCACCCTGTCGCGGGAATTTGCACGTATGTTCTTCGCGTTCAGAGACACGCTTCTCTACACGTCGGACCGTCAGCCGGGCACGCCATCCTGTTTCAGGGTTTACCAAGCCGTCAATCCGGTGCAACCTGTTCTGCTGCATCAGTTCGAGTTCGTGCGCTATGTTGACGGGTACACACTCCAGCAGATGTTCGATATCGTCATCCGCGACTCAACCGCCTTTGTAGTGCTTTCCAAAGGATTGTTGTCGCTGGATATATCTGACCCGGACACCGTCATCGAACTGGATTATTTCGAAACCACTCGACACACACATGGACTTGAAGTTGAAGGGGGACGTGCCACCCTGCAATCGGGCGATGACTCCGTGATCCTGCTGGATGTTTCCACTCCCTCTGCAATGGAAGTGCAGGACGTCTATTACCTGGCAGATGATCGAATACGGAACATGGTCCGAGACGGTGATCGTATCCATCTCACGACGGACAACGGACGTTATCTGCAACTGGGCGGAGTACAAGAAGGCAGGTTGAGCCTCCTTAGCGAACATCTGTTTCCCGTCGGGTCTGATTTGCTGATGCAGGCGGGGACATTGCTGTCAATCGGTCAGTGGCGCAACATGCAGTGGTGGGATGTGCGAGGATCGGAGAATCCCTGCCTACTCGGCACCTACGGCGGTCTGAATCGTATGGACCGTGCGTTTGTCCGGGACGATATGCTCGTGCTGTCCCTGGGAAGCGACGGCCTGCGATTCATGGATCTATCCACTCCCGAGCAGCCAGTCGACCTTTTCTTCTATACCGAATCGCCGCGGCAATTCACGGATGTGCTGTATGATCCACCGTTCATCTTCGCGCTGAACGAAGGGAAGGGAGTCTTTGTCTTTGAACGTACTCCTGACAATGCGTTCCTGTTACGCGATACGCTTGCATTTCAGGCGTCGAACCACGAGCTCACCAGCCTGGCCCGATACCAGGATCATTTGTACATCGCAGACGACCGGGGCGGCTCCGACATCGGCCTGCATATCGTGGACATCACGCCGGAGGGCCGACTGTTTCTCGCAAGCGTCGCCGCGGTACCGGCCTGGAATGTCGATGTGTTCGGCGACTATCTTTATGTCAGGGATGCAACCCCGTCTCTGCGTATTTACAGCCTGGCCAATCCCTATGCGCCCGAACTGTTGCATGACCGTACGTTGATCAGCCCGATTGCCCTGTCCGATCATCATGGAGACCAGTACTACACGCTGAATCGTGCCGGCCGCATCCGGCAGTGGGACGTCGGCGACCCGAGGAATCCGCGTGTGGTCGCAGAACTCGATATCGGCAACCTCGATGTCAACGCGTTGCATGCCGTGCCTGCCGGTGTGTTGATTGAAACCGAATCGGAACGGATCAACGCCTGGCGTGCGGAGGGAGGAAGGCTGGTCGGGGCGGGGTATTACGAACCCGGTCCCCGGTTGCGTAACATCGTCTCGCATGCGGGTTATGCCTACACCTGCATGAGCGACGTCGGCCTGGCGGTCCTCGATATCTCGCGTACCGGCACATGGAACAACCTAACCGGGGAACCTGCTTCGGCGCATCCCGAGAACTTCACCCTGGAGACGGTCCGTCCCAATCCATTTAACGGGTTGACAAGTGTGCATTTCACGCTTCCACGAGCCGGGCATGTCGTCCTGTCGGTGTTCGATGTGCTCGGACGAGAGGTTGCCGTGGTCCACGACGGCGTTCTGCCGGCCGGCCGTCACCGTCTGCCGTTCGATGCAGGCCGCGCCGGCCTTCACGCGAGCGGGGTATATTTCCTGCATGCGCAGACACAAGGCGAAGCATCCGCGACAAAACGTCTTGTGCTGCTGCAATAGCATGGAGATTTCACGAGTTCAAAGTGGGCCGGATGCGAGGCGGGCAAAATGAAGCGGTACTGCAATACCTTAAATCCTCCGCAACAACACAGATGACATGCCGGTGGGCGGTTTCAGGAGATCCGCTTCTCCATCTCATATTGGCTGATCAGGTGCTGAAAACCGGCATGCAACAGGAATTGCTTCATCGCGGTATCCGTGCTGTCCACGTTCAGGAGGTTGACCGATTCCGTCTGGAGAAAGCCGCCGGTGACCAGTTTGGAGAGCAGAGCGGTAGCAATTCGCGCTCTGCGTCGTGACGGGTCCACTGCCAGGGTCATGATCCAGTTCAGCGCGGGGTAGTAGGCGAGCACACCGACGGTACTGTCGTGAACCGCCTTGAGGTAGACCACTTCATCCTGTATACGTTGCAGCGCTTCGAACGAGTTTTCCCAGGAGGGCGTCCAATCGAGGAAAGCTGCATGGGCGAGGATGTCGTCGCGTGTGCCTGACTCGATGGAGACACATGTGTGCGTATCCTGGTGCGCCTTGAAGTCGGCCGGCTTCAATGTGTAGCCATCGACAGCCCGGTGATGGTGAACCCCACCTTCTGGTACGCGCGGATCGCGACCTCGTTCACCTGCAAAACCTCCAGCAGGAAGCGCCGGACGCGGTGCTTTTCCAGGCCGGGTCGCATCTCCGCGAACATCCGCCCCGCCAACCCCTGCCCGCGGTATGCCTTGATGATCCCGGTCATGATATCAAAGGCGCAGGTTTCACCTTTCCACGGACCAAGACCCGTGCTGGAAAAACCGACCATCTTGCCGTTGTCGTAGGCCGCGATCGACAGGTCTTCACAGAAACCGTTCTTTTCCGAACGATGGATCAGCTTCTCGACCGTCATTCCTTCAGGCGACATCGCATAGTCCGCAAACGCTTCCAGGAAACACTCCTGCACACGCGGCAGGTCTTCCTTGCAGATGGGTTTGAGGGTGAGGTTGGGCATCGCGGTTTCCAGCTTCGCAGTTCTTCGGCTCACCGGCAATATAAGAACTCTTCTCCAGGTGGAATTCCCCCTGCTGTGTCGCCCATGTGGGGGGGTGAGGAGTGGGGGAGATGCCTCGCCGTCCGGGACGAACGCCGCCTCGCCTGGCACATGTCCCCTGCGGGATGCGGGGGAGGTTGGGGACGGGTGCACGGGGCGGACGGGTCGCTTCTTCCCGCAGGCAGGGACGGCTGCGCCACTCCTGTTGTCGTGTATTCCAGGGACTGACGCATATATCGCAGAGCGATTCGAGCCGGCCTTATCTCGCGCAGTGCGCATGTCACTCCTGAGGGTTGTAGGGGGCGATGAGCGGGTTTGCTACCCGTTGAATCGCGGTCTGGGGCGGACGGGTCGGTGCAAGCGCGCTCGCGGATGGCGTGCTCGTGGAAGGCGTGTTCGTGGAAAGCGTTCTCGCGGAAGGCGCGCTCGTCGAAGGTCCGTTCGTGGAAGGCGTGTTCGTTTGTCACTGATGCGAACGAGGGGCTGACGCCCCCCTTTCGCGCTTTCCCCCGTTGACCACCGAGTCGCGTCGCGATTCGGGACAGCCTTGTCCCGCGCAACCCTTCGCAGGTGGCCGCGCTTGCTTGTCAAGCGCGGTTTCATGCCGTTGGGAAAAACAGGAACTGACCACGGTGGTATCGGGGTCTGTCCCGTCTTTTAAAGACGATTAGAACTAGATTTTTGATCCCCAAATGGCAAGACTGGTCGGGCTGACCGGCCTACTTCTTTGTCTTAGAG
>WJJA01000211.1 GCA_014729955.1 bacterium | reverse complement strand
TTGAACGGCGGGAAAAGCGAAGGTACCCTCGACCTCGAACAGCCCTCCGTACTCGTCACCGAGGAACTGAGTCCGTCGGACGTACTTCGCCTCGACCCCCAGCAGGTGCTGGGAGTGGTAACGAACGTGGGCGGCGCGACCAGTCATACCGCGATATTAACCCGCACCCTCGGCGTGCCGAGCGTGGTAGGTCTGAAAGATATTACACGCCAGATCAATCCCGGCGAGCTGATCGTTGTCAACGGCAATTCCGGCAAGGTGATCCTCCGACCGACACGCCCCCAGGTGACCAAGTACGAGAAGAAAGAAAAGCAGTATCGATCGTTTGTGAAGTCTCTGCGCGACATCCAGGAATTGCCGGCGGAAACACGTGATGGGCGGCGCATCAAGCTGGAAGCGAATATCGAATTGCCCGAAGAAGGTAAACGTGTCATCGACGCGGGCGGAGACGGTGTAGGGCTGTTCCGCACGGAATACCTGTTTCTGGCCGGCGGCGGAGTACCGACGGAAGAAGAGCAGACCGCCGAGTACAAACGTATCGCGGAGATCCTGCATCCGCGCCCGATCACCATCCGCACCTTTGACGTGGGCGGCGACAAGGCATTTCCGGGCGCGGGCATTCCACCGGAACATAATCCCTTCCTGGGATGGCGTGCAATCCGGGTGGGGCTGGATCGTCCCGAGATGCTGCTGCCGCAGCTGCGGTCAATCCTGAGGGCATCGGCCGGCGGTAATGTGCGCATGATGTTTCCGATGATATCGGATCTCGGTGAATGGAATCGTGCACTGGAGTTGCTCGAACAGGCGCGCAAGGACCTGACCGAGGAGGGCGTAGCGTTCGACGAGACGATGCCCGTGGGCGCCATGGTTGAGGTGCCGTCGGTCGCGTTGATGGCTGCAAAGTTCGCAGAAACCGCGGATTTCTTTTCCATCGGCACCAATGACCTCGTCCAGTTTACCCTCGCGGTCGATCGCGGCAACGAACAGGTCGCGGCGCTGCATCAACCTTTCCACCCGGCGGTGATTCAACTGATCCGACGTACAGTCCGTGCCGCTCACAAGGCGGACATCCCGGTCGCCATTTGCGGTGAATTTGCCGCCAGCCCTCTGGCGACACTGCTGTTGATCGGGCTGGGACTGGATGAGCTGTCGGTCAGTCCCGGGATGATTCCGGAGGTAAAGAAACTGATTCGGTCCTGTTCGCTCGAAGAGGCACAGGATCTGGCGAGTCGTGTGGAGAAAATGGATGCCGCCGATCAAGTCCGTGCATCGTTGCATCGGTACATGCGCCGTAATTATGCCGACATGCCGATCTGGTTCGGAGATCGGTAGCAATACGAGTTGACACTGCTACATTCATACAAACCAAGGATAGAACGGGAAACCACCATGTCAGACTTCATTTTCACCAGCGAGTCGGTGACGGAAGGACATCCGGACAAGATCGCGGACCAACTGTCGGACGCTGTATTGGATGCGATCCTCACGGAAGATCCATTTGGGCGCGTGGCCTGCGAAAGCTTTGTGACCACCGGAATGGCGCTCGTGGGCGGCGAGATTTCGACGACCACCTACGTCGATATCCCGTCCCTGGTGCGGGATGTGATTTCGGATATCGGCTACACCCATTCCGATTACGGCTTCGACGCGCATACCTGCGCGGTGCTGACCACGATCGATCAGCAGGCGGCGGACATCGCCATGGGCGTGGACCGTGCCGGCGCAGGCGACCAGGGAATGATGTTCGGGTTCGCATGCAAAGAGACCCCGGAATTGATGCCGATGCCGATCGTGCTTGCGCACAAGCTGACCCGCCGCCTGGCGGAGGTACGCCGTGACGGCACCATGTCATGGCTTCGTCCCGACGGCAAAGCGCAAGTCAGTGTACGATACGAAAACGGCAAGCCGGTTGAGATCAATAACGTGGTGGTTTCTTCCCAGCATACTCCGGACAAAACCCAGGACGAGATCCGTGAAGCGATTCTGAAAAACGTGGTTTACCATGTCCTGCCGAAGGATCTGTATGACAAGAAATCGCTTGTCACACACATCAATCCGACCGGTCGCTTTGTCATGGGCGGTCCCCATGCGGACGCCGGTTTGACTGGTCGAAAGGTCATCGTCGATACATACGGCGGGTACGCCCCGCACGGCGGCGGCGCCTTCAGCGGCAAGGATGCCACCAAGGTGGATCGTAGCGGTGCCTACATGATGCGCTATGCGGCGAAAAACGTTGTCGCGGCCGGTCTGGCAGACAAGGTAACCCTGCAGGTCGCTTACGCGATCGGTGTCGCGGAGCCGGTCTCCTTCCTCGTCGACACCCATGGAACGGGCAAGGTCGAGGACGAGCGTATCGCCGAACTTCTGCAAAAACACCTCAACTTTACGCCGGCCGGCATCATCGAGCATCTCAACCTGCGTCGCCCGGTTTACCGAAACACCGCCGCGTACGGCCACTTCGGACGCGAAGAAGAGGGCTTCACCTGGGAAGAGACATCCCGAATCGCACCTCTCCTGGAAAAGGAAGCCTGAGATCGCTCACCGAATTATTGATTAGAGGTTGGAACCAAAACTCATAGGGAAAACAGTGAAGCCAAGCGATTGTGATGTAAAAGATATGAGCCTGGCGGATGCCGGCTTGAAGCGTATCCGTTGGGCGGACAACGATATGCCCGTGCTGCAGCAGATCCGCGATGAATTCCGTAAAGAGCAACCGCTTGAGGGCATGCGCATGAGCGCCTGCCTGCACGTGACCGCGGAAACCGCTAATCTCGTTCGAACCCTGAAAGCCGGCGGTGCGGAGATCGTCCTTTGCGCCTCCAATCCTCTCAGCACGCAGGATGATGTCGCCGCCAGCCTGGTGCGTGATTATGATATTCGGGTCTATGCCATTCGCGGCATCGACAACGACGGATACTACCGCCACCTCACCGCCGCGGCGGAACATAAACCCCATGTGACCATGGATGACGGCTGCGACCTGGTGACGCTGCTGCACGAGAAATACCCGGAATTCCTTCCGGAAGTCATCGGCTCGATGGAGGAGACCACCACCGGCGTGATTCGCCTGCGTGCCATGGAAAAATCCGGCGTGCTGAAGCTGCCGGTGATCGCGGTGAACGATGCCAAGACCAAGAACCTGTTCGACAATCGGTACGGGACCGGCCAATCGACCGTGGACGGCATCATCCGTGCGACGGACGTACTGTTGGCCGGCAAGACCGTCGTCACCCTCGGATACGGCTGGTGCGGCCGCGGGTTTGCCACACGCTGCCGCGGGATGGGCGCCAAGGTCGTCGTCACCGAAATCGATCCGATCAAAGCCCTGGAAGCGGCAATGGACGGGTTTGACGTGATGCCGATGGAGAAAGCCGCGGAAATCGGCGACGTCTTCTGTACCCTGACCGGCAACAAGCATGTGATCCGCAAGGAGCACTTCGAAAAAATGAAAGACGGTGCGATTGTCGCCAACAGCGGCCATTTCGATGTTGAGATCGACATCCCTGTCCTGGAGAAGCTGGCCAAACGTGTCAACCGCAGTGTCCGCGGCGATGTCGTCGATGAATACACCCTCGCCAACGAACACCGCATCAATCTGCTCGCGCAAGGTCGACTGATCAATCTCGCTGCGGCGGAAGGCCATCCTGCCAGTGTGATGGACATGAGCTTCGCGACCCAGGCGCTCGCTTCGGCATACATGATCAAGCACGGGCGCGACCTGGAGAACAAGGTCTACGATCCCCCCGTCGATATCGAAGATCGCGTCAGCCGCCTGAAACTCGCTACGATGGGAATCAACATCGACGAACTGACCGAAGAACAGATCGCCTACCTCAGCGATTGGACCGAAGGTACTTGAGCCGATTGCCGGGTCTTTACGATTTCTCTACCGCCCCTCCGAACCGGAGGGGCGGTTTTACATAGGCGCATCTTTGTGGTAAAGCCAAGTCGAGACAAACCGAGGTGAGCAGGAATTGCTACGCAACGAAGCCTGTATATCCCAGAGTGGATTGAAATCCAGTGTCTTACGATTTATATGGTGGCAGAAGTGGACCCTGCATTTATGAGAGCTTATGAACCAATCCCATGAAGCGGTACATGTTCGGCATTATGTGCAAAGAAAACGATTATCCCGAATATTTCATGAATGAAGAAAATATTCTTTTCTAAATACTATATTAACAAAAGGATAGTGTCGCGCTATATGGTTTTGCTTCGGTACAGAATGTTTTCAAGGCGAATTCATCGATTCATTCCCCCTTCGGGCGGTCCCAACTGCGTCATCTGCTTTGTTGCGAAGGATTCGCGGTATGGCAATACAGCTTCATTCTTCGCGCCTCACATCTGACGCAGTTTGAACTCGTGAAATATTCGGGCTATTCACTCAAGACAATCTTTCCATACGAGTGAGTCTCATGACTCCAATCAAGGACAAAGAAAGGCAGTGGATAAGCGCGACGAACTACCGATATCATTATCAAGGGAACAGTGGAACACGTCGTCGATCTCAAGAGCTTTATCAGCTGATTCAAGCGGATCGGACCAACCCCGGGATTACGCCTTCACCTTTTCTTGCAACGGCTTCTCTTCGACAGCCTTGCTCTGTTTCAACAGGTCGCGCGGCGAAAGCCGAAGTCCGAACAGGCCGATCACGCCGAAGAGGTTGAGCACGGCAATCATCATCGCATGCACGAAAGTGGCACAAACGACGGCGACACCACCCTCGATATCGTACATCGCCAACCCGGCGAGTGCGGCGGCATGGTAGGTTCCTACCGCTCCGGGTGCCGAAGGAATCGCAAGGCCCAGCGTGGTCATTACCGTCAGAACCGCACCCGGCAACCACCAGGTGTGCGGCCCGGGCATTGAACCGGTAAACGGGAAAGCCGCCATCACCAGCTGCATGGTGGCGATGTAGATGATCCACAGAGCGATGGTCATCAGCAGCAGATAGACAATTTGTCCGATGCTTTGAAACACCGCCAGGCCTTTGGTCAGGTTGATCAGCACCGCGCCGATGCGTTTCACCAGCTTCCCGCGGGGTGATGTCAAACGGCTGACAACAGATTCCGCACGTTCCACATGCCGTGACATCACGATGAGTACCGCGAGCAGCACCACGACAACGGCAGACAGAAGCGCACCCCCGCCCTGCAGCCAGTCCGGCAGAGGGAAGAAGGCCACTGCCAATCCGAAAGTGAACGCCAGGCCGAAAAAGTCCAGAATGCGTTCCACCACCACGGTGGAAAGCACGGACGTGATCGACATATCACCCTTGCGCGCGACGGCAACCGCTCGCAGCAGCTCGCCCGCACGCATCGGCAGGGTGTTGTTCATCAGGTAACCGACGTTTTGGCTGTGAAACACGGTCCAGTACCCGACCTCGCCGACAGTGCGAACCATCCGTCGCCAGCGAAACGTGCGGATAAAAAGCGAAAAGG